>NZ_WSPG01000006.1:0-157033 GCF_022819185.1 Morganella sp. HSTU-ASny43 | reverse complement strand
TAAAAAAGATTACAACGATCAAAAAATCATTATCAATAGTTTTTATCAATCAATAATTGGCCTTTGATCGTTATAACTAACTTTACTTAGCCTGTGTAAGCGCTAATACTTAATCCCGAAATGCAACCACGCTTTTCCTGCCATATTTAATTATGACGGAATTCGGGTCTGTATTATCTGATTAGTTATTCAGAATACCTTGCATATTATTCCCATAAGAAACCCGGTAATTTTTGAGTACGACTCATGATGAATATAAATAAAATTGTTGGAGAACAAATCAGAGCACACAGAAAAGAACAGGGATTATCCGGTTCAGAATTAGGTGACAAATTAAAATTAAGTCAGCAGCAGGTTTCACGCTATGAGCGCGGGGAATGCAATATTCCGCTTGATATGCTGTTTACTATTTCACTTGTTCTGGAAGTGCCTTTTGTAAAGCTGTTTGGTGATCTTAACAACAGCCGGGATTATATGTTTTAATTTTAGAATTTTACGTTTTTTCATTTCTGATACACACAACACTCAAATTGTATCTGAAGATTAACCTCTTCAGATGTAGTGGTTTACTATTCTGTTGAGATAGTAAAATTTGAAGATGGCGTTTATTTTTTAGGAATTCAGTATTATGAAATTAAATATTATTGGTGCATCTGTTGTATCCGCTTTATTATTCTCCGCTGCTGCATCAGCAGCAGATCCGGTAATCGTAAACGGCGGTACAGTTCATTTTACCGGGGAACTTGTTAACGCAGCATGTGCAGTCAGCACTGAAAGCAGCAACCAGACTGTGGAATTAGGTCAGTACCGTACTGCTAAATTAGCAGCTTCCGGTGACATGTCTACTCCGGTTCCGTTCAAAATCAAACTGGTTGACTGTGATCCGGCTGTGGCAACCACTGCTGCTGTTGCATTCTCAGGCCAGAGCATGACCGGCGACGCTACCTTATTAGCGGTTAACTCCGGGACTAACGCACCGGCTGCACAGAACGTCGGTATTCAGATCAGTGATACCGCATCTAAAGTATTATCTCCAAGCGGTGCTGATTTCTCAGCAACTAAAACCTTAATCCAAGGTACTAACGTATTAGATTTCACTGCCCGTTATGTTGCCAAAGGCGCAACTACCCCGGGTCAGGCAAATGCTGATGCAACTTTCGTTGTTAAATACGAATAATCAATTACCGAACGTAATTAATTAAATAAATAAAAACTCTCTCTGCACAGAATTATTTTTCTTAATTCTGACGACGGATTGTGCCTGTAACAGGGAGCGGAGAGAGTTTTATATATCACCTTCTGTATTATAAGCCACCCCGAAAAATGAAATACCATACTCTATGCGTTATTTCTGACAGAGAATATTAAGAGGTACTTTTGTGATTTCTGATTATTTTAAAAATAGTGCATTGATATTGTTTTTCACACTGATGTCAGGGTTTGCTTATTCAGCGTCAAATCAGAACTCAGGAATTGCACTGGGTGCAACCCGGGTCATTTATCCTCAGGATGCAAAACAAACATCACTGTCTGTGATTAACCACAGCCCGAAAGAACGTTTTCTGATCAACTCATGGGTTGATAACGACAATGGCAAAGAGAAAGATTTTGTTATCACGCCGCCATTATTTGTGATGGAGCCTGCCAGCGAAAATATTCTGCGGATTGTTAACCTGGCTCAGGATTTACCGAAAGACCGCGAGTCTGTTTTCTGGCTGAACGTAAAAGCGATTCCGTCCGTGGATAAAGAATCACTGGAAGGAAAAAACGTGCTCCAGCTGGCTATTTTGTCACGGATTAAATTGTTCGTCAGACCGGTAAATTTACCGATCCAGACAGAAGATGCGGCAGAAAAAATTACCATCACGCAGAAAAGCGGCACGATTACGATTGATAACCCGACGCCGTATTACACCACTTTCGTCAATATTATTTTAGACGGGCGTCCGCTTGAGAATGTCATGGTCGCGCCATTCAGTACCCATCAGATTGCCGGTAAAAACGGCCGTAAACTGACTTATCAGACAATTAATGATTACGGCGGACTGCGCAAACAGCGCGAAGTGAATCTGAATTAAGACATTCATTATTTTATTGTTGTCATGCAGGGAACAGGGTGAAATGAGTAACATCAAAAAGGTTTTCACACATACGCCGGTTTATTTTGCTGTGCTTGCCGCGGTGACGTGTTTTTTCCCTGCGGGAACCGCCGGTGCGAAACCTTCCTTTAACGCCGCGTTTTTAACCGATGACCTGTCTGACGCGGATGTCTCTGATTTATCCCGCTTTGAATCGGGCGGCTATCAGCCGCCCGGTACTTACCTGGTTGAACTGTCTGTTAATAATGACTTTGTTTCCTCCTCTGAAATCACCTTTACCGAACTGAAAAATAAAGAGGGTGAGCCTTATTTATTCCCCTGCTTCAGTGCGGAGACCATTATCGGTTTCGGGGTAAATATCGCCCGTCCGGAGGAATTAACAGAGCAGGATAAACAGTGCTTCCCGTTTACCGAAAAAATTCCCGGTTCAGAATATCACTTTGATTTTCAGAAACAGCGGCTGATGCTCAGTTTCCCTCAGGCCAGTCTTTCCGGGCAGGCCCGCGGCTATATTCCGCCGGACAGATGGGAATCCGGTATTCCGGCACTGTTTATGAACTATTTCGCGTCCGGGAATAACAACTCGGATAATACCAGCAGCTACTACGTGAACCTGAACTCGGGGTTTAACCTTGGTGCGTGGCAGTTCCGTCAGTCAAGCTCCTGGAATTACAACAAAAGTAAAAACACCAGTAACAGCCAGTGGCGCAGCCTGATGAACTATGTTCAGCGGCCGATTATTGCCCTGAAAAGCCAGCTGGTTATCGGTGACGGCAACTCGGACGGCAGTGTCTTTGATTCTGCCGGGTTCCGTGGTGTGCGGCTGTTTTCTGTCGATAATATGTATCCGGACAGCCAGCAGGGCTATGCCCCGACCGTGCGCGGTATGGCAAAAACGGATGCCAAAGTGGTTATCCGCCAGAACGGCTATGTGATTTATCAGGTCTATGTCCCGCCGGGCCCGTTTGTCATAAATGACTTAAACCCGGCCACCTCCAGTGGTGACTTACAGGTCACCGTCGAGGAGAAAGACGGCACTCAGCAGCAGTATATTGTTCCCTACTCCACACTACCGGTGCTCCAGCGTGAAGGCCGTGTGAAATATGATGTGATGGCCGGGGAATTCCGCAGCGGTAACAGCAACCAGGATAAACCGAAGTTTGTCCAGGCGACCCTGCTCGCCGGTCTGACACGGGATATCTCCGTGTATACCGGGACACAGCTGGCAGACAAATATAAATCTGTACTGGTGGGTGTCGGTCAGAATATCGGCCGCTTTGGTGCCTTCTCCTTCGATGTCACCCATGCAAACAGTGAACTGGCGGACGGCTCGAATCACAGCGGGCAGTCCTTCCGTTTCCTGTACGCGAAATCCCTGAACACCACCGGGACCACGTTCCAGTTATTGGGTTACCGCTATTCCACCAAGGGCTTCTATACCTTAAACGATGTCGCGTATAAGCAGATGTCCGGCTATGAATTTGCCCCGGACGGCGAGGATGGTGATGACGGCAAGCCGATCATTATTAATTATCACAACCTGCTTTATAACAAAAAAGGGCGCTTCCAGGTCAATATCTCGCAATCATTTGACCAGTACGGCTCGCTCTATATATCCGGTAACCAGCAGTCTTACTGGAACCGCAGCGGTAAAGATGAATGGTATCAGGCCGGGTATTCCAACAGCTGGAACGGGATAAATTATTCCGTTTCCCTGAGTACCACCAAAGCGCTGGAACTCAAAGAGCGCGATAACATGCTGTCGGTGAATGTGTCCGTACCGTTCTCCTCATTCTCGTCGCGTAATGCGCGCAGTAATGATGCCTTTAATAACGCGTATGCCACCTTCTCCGCCACCAATAACTCCGGCGGCCGCGAGGCTTACCGCGTTGGCGTGAACGGCACACTGCTGGAAGACAGAAACCTGAGCTATTCCGTCTCACAGGGGCATGTCAGCCAGCAGGGTTATAACGGCTCAGCGGGCCTGGATTATCAGGGCACTTACGGCGATTTCGGGATCAGCTATAACTACGACCCGGATCAGAATCAGCTGAACTACCGGGCCTCCGGCGCAGTGCTGCTGCATGAAAACGGATTGACATTCGGCCAGTCAATCAATGACACCACCGTGCTGGTCAAAGCACCGGGTGCCGCCGGTGTGGCGGTGGAAAACTACACCGGGGTGAAAACGGACTGGCGCGGTTACGCCATTATTCCTTATGCCTCGGCATACCGTAACAACCGTATTGCCCTGAATCCGGATTCATTTAATGACAATACGGAAATTAAAAATAATGTGCAGAACGTGGTACCGATCAGCGGGGCTGTTGCCCGCGCCACGTTTGATACCAGTATCGGGATCCGGGCGCTGCTCTCGCTGACCCACAACGGCAAACCGATCCGCTTCGGCAGTATGGTGCAGGAAACCGGCTCTCAGATCAGCAGTATTGCCGATGATGACGGACGTGTGTATTTAACCGGCCTGCCGCTGACCGGGAAATTACTGGTGCAGTGGGGGAATCAGCCGGGTGACCAGTGCACCGCGGATTATGATTTTACCCGTCAGGAAATCAAAGGGCCGTTACTGCGGACCGCGCTTGAATGTAAATAGAGAGTTAATGATGAAAAAGAGATACGCAATCCCGTTATTAATGGCATTTTTACCTCTTCCGGCGCTGGCTGTGGTATGCAGTAATGCGGCGGGCGGAACCAGTGAGGTCTTTTACGATCTGACCGACAGCTTTACCTCCGCCAATAACCAGGTGGGTCAGGTAAAAGTGTTAACCAAAAACTTCAGCGAACGGGTTGAGGGAATATGCCCTGTCCACTCCGGCAATAACCGGACAATGCGCAGCTATGTCGCCAATATGCCGGTGGTGGAAACGGAAGGATCCTATAAATACCTCCAGCTGAATGATTATCTGCGGGGGGCGATGAGTATTACCGACAGCTCTGCCGGTACATTTTACCCGCCGCAGGACTATGTTCTGATGGGCACACACCCGAACGTGACCAAGGGAAAACCGTTCGGCATTATGGACAGTAATTTTACCTTCCGCCTGAAAGTCACCCGCCGTTTCGTTGACCAGGTGGTGATCCCGAAAAAGACCTTATTTACCGTCTATGTCACGACGGCAAATACTGACCCGCTGAGCACGCCGGTTTATACCATCAGTTACAGCGGCATTATTAATGTACCGCAGCAATGCAAAGTCGGGGTTAATGATATTGTGGTGATTAACTTCGGTAAAATCGGTTCACAATTATTCAGCCAGGCCGGTGCCGGTAATAAGCCCGCTACGGTGAATAAAAAACTCGAAAATATCGCGATTCAGTGTACCAACGTGGAAGCGAAAGCCTATCTGACATTGCGTATCGAAGCGGAAAAAGTTAACGGCAATATGATTGTCTCCGATAACCCGGATGTCGGTTTTATTGTCGGTGATCAGAACGGTAATGCATTAACCCCGAATAATATCGGCAGTGTTATTCCGTTCCAGCTCGACGGCGCCGGTTCTGCCCGGACAGCAATTACCGCCTGGCCCGTCAGTGTGACCGGTAATAAACCGAAAGAAGGTGTTTTCCAATCCCGCGGTTATTTACGCGTTGACTACGAATAACAGGCACGGCAATGAAGAAACACATTAAACAGACTCTGCTCCCCCTGCTTTGCGGTAGTCTGCTGATCCATTCAGCCGCCGCTTATGAACTCGGCCGGGTCAATATTGAGTTGTCCGGTGAAATTGTCGCTTACAGTTGCGGGGTCGAAGTTTCCCAGGCAAATAAAAAAGTCGAACTGGGGCGCTGGGCACTGAAAAATTTCCGCGCCGCCGGTGATAAAACACAATCCATGCCGTTCAGTTTTCAGTTACAGAATTGTCCGCCCTCTTCTGCCGTCACCTTTGTCTTCAGCGGTAAGAAAGATAAGCAGGACAGCTCACTGCTGGCAATAAATGAGGGAGCAAGTGCTGCAGGCTCTGTGGCGGTGGAGATCCTCGACAGTCAGAAAAACCGGCTGCCGGTGGAAACCAAAAGCCCGAAAATTGCCATGGATATTAACGGCAACGGTCAGGCACAATTTTATGCCAACTATATTGCCACCGGAAACCGCCCGACCCCCGGCATCGCTGACGCAGATGCCACTTTTATGATTACCTACGATTAATCATAGCCCTCTTTCCCGGCGTCTGCCCTGCTGACAGCCCCCGGCTGTCAGCGGGTAAATCGTGCTGTTTCCCCTGAAGTTGCATCTAAAATACTTTTTAAATTTTGAAAAGTATTTTAAGATTAAGCCTTAATCATGTGTTTAACTTCAGGAGAACACAGATGGAACGCATCATCATTCCGACTAACTACATTCATGTCCGCAGCACCCCGCTCTGGACCAAAGAAACCGCACCGAAATCTATCTGGCAAAGACATCTGGATAAAGGCACCCGTCAGGGCGTTTATCCTAAACTGTCTGTTATGCAGGGCACGATTGTTTACTATTCCTATGCGGATGAAACCAGCCCTGAACCAACAGACACCCTGGTAATCCAAGCCGGGCAGTTCGGTGTCTTTCCGCCGGAAACCTGGCACCGGATAGAAGCGGTTACTGACGATACTGTGTTCAATGTCGATTTTTATGTCGCCCCAGAGATCCTGACCGAGGAGTAACACAATCATGAACGACGAAAACAAAGGCTTTTTATTAGAGCTGATAAATGAAAGTAACGGCCTGAAAGCGGAAAAACTCTTTCTGAATCCGAAAAAGTTATATATCCCTGAGATTGCAGCGGAAGAAATCGCGTTGCTGGTCAGTGAATTAGACGGCAAAGAAAAGATTAATGATGCGGCACTGATGGTCACCATGACCAATAAAAATAATGGTGTGTCAGTGGATAAAGACGTGGATTCTGCTGCTGAATTAGCTGATGCTGAAAACGCGGCGCAAATCGTCAAGGATCTGATTAATATTATCCGCGGCTACGATATGGATGAAGAAACCAATATCTGCGGATGGTAACTGCTCTGTCTGTGCCGTGAGGGGAAAACCGGTTTCCCCTCCGGCATTGTGCATTATCCGGCGTGACGGATATCGTCATACTCACGGGTTTTATCAAACACGCTTTTGGCAAACGGACAGAGCGGAATAATTTTCCGCTGTTCACGACGCATTTTCTCAACCACCGCCGCAACCAGCTTATTACCGACTTTCTGCCCGCGCAGGCTGTCATCCACCATAGTATGGTCAATAATCACCAGATTATCCCCGGTATATACAAAGGTGATTTCCGCTATCCGGCTTTTGCCGTCCTCAGACAGAATATAAAAACTGGTTTCATCTTCACGAATATCCATCACTTATCTCCTGCGGCTTAAAATAATACTATATGCAAAACCGTGCGGATGAGAATACCGATCAGTGCTGCCGGGATCACATAACGGAATAAGCGGACAAACCGGGAACTGATACCGAGAAAAATTCCGATCCCCGGTAAATCAAATGTCTGGATGAGTAAACCGGCAGACGCATTAATCTGATTGGCGGTTACCGCGCCCTGCTGCACCAGGTCAGAAATCACCCCGAAATAGGCGGTACCCCCGGCCACACATTTCACCAGGGCGGGCAGTACAAAACTGTCCGGAATATGCATAAAATTCAGTACCGGCATCAGAATATGGTGCAGCCATTCAATCACCCCGGCGGCCTGCATTAATCCGACAATGGATAATGACAGGATAAGCATCGGGATAGCCCCGAGTGCCAGACGGATAGCATCCGCCCCCGCGCTGTTGATAACCGACAAAATTCCCTGATTATTCTGCTCCGCATCCGGCAGCGGCTCTGAACTTGCGGTCTCTGTTGCGGATAACCGGCGGCCGGTGACATACCAAGTGAAAGCCGCCGCACACAATCCCCCTGCAACCGAGATAATAATGGAGGTTGTCCAGTGCAGCCCGAACGGCATCAGCGGATAAAACACATTCCCCTGCCCCATAGCAAAACACATCGCCAGGGTGGCGGCCATATGGCGATCAGAGACACCCCGCTTATCCATAATCGCAAGTGTTGCCAGTGGTGCGGCAAAACTGACAAAGTTTATCTGGATCAGCGCGAATGCACTCATCCCGGTTAAGCCGAAAGGTTTGAGTAAAGGTGCCAGCCAGCGGACTATCACATCCAGCACGCCTCTGACAGACAGGTATTTCATTATGATCAGCATCACGACCATAATCGGTAATAAGGTATAAAGTGCGACATCAACGGAGGATTTACCCGCTGAAATGATAATACTGATGACATCCATGGAATGAATACGGAAAGTAACTGAATCGGTTTTCCGGATTATAACCCTGTGATTTCAGAAGTAATTCAATTTCTTGAAGTGGTTCAAATAAAGCAGATAAAAACAGCCAATCCTGTATTTGCAGATAATTTATTCAGCCGGATGCTGTTTTGCGGGATCAATAACCAAAAAATAACCCTGCATGACAGACTGCCACCGTCTGCTGTATCTATCCGGCTGATTTACATCATAATTCAGAAAGATGACCAGAGCAGCGACAGCGGCATCACCAGTACCAGTGCCGGAAGCAGGTTAATCACCGCAAACATTTTAATACCGCAGATCCGAAGCCCGGTCGCGATTAATAATACCCCGCCCGCTGCAGTAAAATCCGCCATCATGGCCGGTGTGGTAAACGGCATTAATAACGCACCGCTGCCCGCCAGTGCCAGCTGAATAATCAGCATCGGCGCGGCAATAACCGACACCGCAATACCCAGTGAGCAGGCAAATATCATCGCGGTAAAAAAATCCATAAAAGCCTTGGTCAGCAGAACGGTCGGATCACCGGTCATGCCTTCATGCATCGCCCCGAAAATTCCGGTACCGCTGACACAGAACAGGAATATCAGCACCACATAGTTTTCGATAAAACTTTCCTGAGCCCCGCCCCGTGCCGGAAGCCGGGTCTTTATTTTACCGGCCACCGCATTAATTTTATTTTCCAGGCAACACAGTTCACCGATAACCGCCCCCAGCAGCACCGACAACACCATCACCGGCATATTGGCACATTTTATAATCAGCAACACCCCGATGGCGAGCGAGGCCAGGCCGAATACAGAGGGCATGGATGTCCGGATACGTTCCGGCAGCCGGTGGCTCAGCCCTGCCCCGGCAATTCCGCCGATTAATACTGCGGCGGCATTAATAAAAGGTCCGGTAACCAAAGATCACTCCTGCTTTTTTTATTTGAATCTCATTATTATACGGAACCGGTACAATACTGTACGTGTACCTGTCTGCAAAACAGGATCAATAAAATATAAAGCGGGTATTGACTCTTACGTCACGTAAGGCCGCAGTCTGAGCAGCATTACAAGAGGGAAATATGTTACTTCAGGTTGGTGAAATTGCTGAGAAGACCGGACTGACAGTATCGAACGCCTTACCCAGATTCAGATATTGCGGCAGATAGGCGTCAAACTAAAGGATATCGGTAAAATACTCGATGGTCACGGCGGGGATATGGCGAATCTGCTGAAAGAGAAGGTCAGTGTATTAACGGCGCAGATGCAGGAATAAGAACGTGTTTCACTGCGTACCGGTGAGCGATGCGACCTCAAATTTGCCTGTGAACAATTCCGTCTTTTTCTGTCCGGAAAAGTTCCGTGCAACGATTTTCAGGCCGCCATCATTTCGTTACCCTTTTTTAATTTCCATCCGCCATTGCGCATCACCGATTTGTTCAAAATCAGTAACTTCATGGCCGGCTTCTGCCGCCCAGCGCGGAATATTTTCCGTCGCCTGAGCGCAATCGTATTTGATGACCAGTACATCACCGGTCGCTAATGTTTCAATGGCTTTTTTTGCTTCAATTAACGGAAAGGGGCACAGGTGCCCGCGGGTATCTAATTCCAGCGTATTCATAGTTTCACCTTATTACTTTATTTTCTGAGGACGTATGATCGTAAAATAACTGACAATCCAGCTGCCGGCGATAATGCAGGGAATAAACGCCCAGCCCTGCCAGGAGAACCAGGCCGTATTGACTAAGGTATTTCCCAGCATACAGCCGCCGGCAAGGCCGCTGCCGATACCCATGAGTAATCCGCCGGTCAGGCTTTTTATCATCACGGGAAAACCCGGGTTGCGGAAACGAAATTCCCGGCTGCCTTTTGCGGCGATAAACGCCCCGGCAAAAATCCCGATCAGCAGATAACCCGCCCAGTTAAAGAATTTCAGGTCGCCGGCCGTCACCAGTGAAAATAATTGTGCGCTCGGGCCGCTGATCCCTAACCCGCCGACACGTCCGTCCGCCAGGCTTGAAGGCCAGGCAAGCAGAGCAATGACACCAATTATCAGGGCAGAAACAAACGGATGCCAGCGGGCTTCAAACAGCAGGTGAGCGACCCCGGTTTTCCGGGCTTTCATTTTGGGAATGTGAACAGATTTGTATTTATTCAGGTGACGATTCACCAGAAAAACCGTCAGCAGCACCAAAACAATAATCGCGATATACGGCGGGATATTCAGTGATTGTGTGATAGTCGGGGAATCCAGCTTCGGTGTGGTAACCGGAGAAAAGACCTGTTTTACGGCAGACTGACGGATAAACCAGCTGGCAATAATAAAACCGCCGACGGCTGTAATGCTGCCTGCCAATCCTTCCGCAGCCCGGTAATAAGCACCGGTTGAGCAGGACCCGGCAAATGCCATCCCCATGCCAAAAAGTAATCCGCCGGCCAGAGTTGCCAGCCAGGGAAATGTGCCTCCGGGGATTTTTGCAATACCGAAATAAGAAAAAATGAAGAGTCCGATACTCTGGACAGAGATGACAATCAGAATAGCAATCAGCATTCTGCTGTCGCGGAAGAGATAGAGATCGCGCAAACCACCGGCTAAACAAAAGCGGCCGCGCTGCATAACAAAACCCAGTAATACCCCTAAGAATAAACCGGATAGATGAGATAAACTTATCATAGACATCGCTCCTTTAAGAGCGCTATCTTAGCGAAATATCTTTTTGATTATTTGAGGAAAATCACAGAAAACGGAAATATTGTTTTATGTGCGGGCAGAAATAACCGGCAGGGGACATTTTCCGGCTGACGATGACACCAGTAATCACAGGGGACTCATCTGCATCCGGCGGCTGCCGGCTTTTTGTGTTTCATTCAGTAATGATGTGGTATAAAAAACCACAGAGTGCTGTAAAACACCCTGTGGTCACATGGTATTAAATGTATTCCGTTTATTGAATCTGGCTTTCTGCTGTTTCAACTAAACCGATTAACCGGTTCCGCATGACAGCATATTTTTCTTTGACTAGAGCTTCGGCCTCTTTCTGATTATCAATTCTGATCACTCTCGCCGCACAGTATTTAGTTTCCGGTGTTTTGGATACCGGATCCAGATTATCCTGTGTCAGTTCATTACAGGCACCAATCCACCACTGATATGTCATATAAACCGCTGGTTTATTAATCGTTTCATTGATACTGCACCGGGACATCACTTTCCCTCTGCGTGACTCCACCCACACAATATCCTGGTCTTTAATTCCCAGCTTTCCTGCGGTTTCCGGATGCATCTGCACATATCCCGGTTCGTCAGCCAGAGATGCCAGCGCCTTACAGTTACCGGTCATAGAACGGCATGAATAGTGCCCGACCTCACGGACAGTGGAAAGGATCAGCGGATATTCATCATCCGGCAGTTCCGCCGGCTTCCGCCACGGTGCGGCAAACAGCAGTCCTTTGCCTGACGGGGTATCAAAGACGTTATTCTGATAGAGGTATGGTGTCCCCGGATGATCTTCTGACGGGCACGGCCACTGAATATGTGCCAGCCCTTCCAGTTTTTCATAGGTGACACCGTAAAACAGCGGACACAGTTCTCTGAGTTCATCCCAAATCTCTTTGTTGTCAGTATAAGACATCGGGTATCCCATCTCTGTCGCCAGCAGACTGATAATTTCCCAGTCCCGTTTTACATTTCCCTGTGGTTCAATGGCTTTCTCAAACCGCTGAAAGCCCCTGTCCGCGCAGGTAAAGATACCGCCGTGCTCACCCCAGCTGGTTGACGGCAGAATAACATCGGCCTGCTCCGCTGTTTTGGTCATAAAGATATCCTGCACCACCACAAATTCCAGGGCATCAAACCCATTGCGGACGAGTTGTAAATCCGCTTCTGTCTGCAGCGGATCCTCCCCCATGATGTAATAGGCTTTTACCTTTCCCTCAATGGCCAGATGCGGGACTTCCGTAATACGGTAGCCCGCCTCAGGGTCAAGGGATTCATACGGGATCCCCCATGCCTGCGCAAATTTACGTCTGACATTTTCATCTGTCACATTCTGATAGCCGGGGAACATATTAGGCAGTACCCCCATATCACAGGCACCCTGAACATTATTCTGCCCTCTGACCGGTGCAACCCCCACACCGGGTTTTCCCAGATTGCCGGTTAATAACGCCAGTCCGGAAAGGCCTTTGACGACATCCACCGCCTGCCCGAATTGTGTCACCCCCATCCCCCACATAATGGTTGCGGTTTTTGCACGCGCATAGGTTCTCATCGCCTGACGGATTTGTGAGGCCGGAATGCCGGTAATATCCTGAACCACTTCAGGGCTGTAATCCTGAACGGCTTTTTTGTACTCCTCAAATCCCTCTGTAAACCGGCTGACATAATTTTTGTCATACAGATTTTCATCGATTAAGGTATAGGCGAACGCATTAACCAGCGCCATATTGGTACCGTTCCGCAGAGGAAGGTATTGTGTGGCAATTTTAGCTGTTTCTATTTTTCTCGGGTCGCAGACAATAATTTCCGCGCCGTTCTCTTTTGCTTTTATCACCCGGCGGGCGACAATAGGATGAGAATCCGCACAGTTATACCCGAATACCAGCAGGCAACCGGAGTGTTCAATATCCGCGATGGAATTGCTCATTGCCCCGTTACCCAATGTCACCTGTAATCCGGCCACTGACGGGCCGTGACACACCCGGGCACAGCAATCCACATTGTTGTTACCCAATACTGCACGGGCAAATTTCTGCATCACAAAGTTGGTTTCATTGCCGGTTCCGCGTGAGGAGCCCGTACACATAATGGATTTTGCACCGTACTTTTCTTTAATCTGTTTCAGCCGGTGAGCGGTATAATTAATCGCCTCCCGCCAGCTGACAACTTCAAACGGTGCGCCTTTTTCTCTGCGGATCATCGGCTGATTTATTCTGGCTGTCAGTAACTTGTTATCATTAAGAAAATCCCAGCCATATAACCCTTTCAGACACAGCTGCCCCTGGTTGGTAACACCATCAGCACCTTCTGCTTTGATTATTTTTCCGTTTTCAACACAAAGATTCAGTTTACAACCGGCACCACAATACGGGCATACAGATATGACTTTATTCATTTGACGTCCTTTCCCCTGACCAGGGAGTAAAAGAGTAAGAAAAGAAATGTCATCTATGCATATTACATGCCAGTAAAAAATAGCTTTATAATCAATGAAGGATCGGTTTTTTGATGTGTCAGACAACAATAATCGACATTTTTGACGAAACGGGAAGGGAAATATTGCCGGAAAAAATATTGTGCTAATCAGCAGCATGATGCTGAATGCGGCGACATCAGCTTCCGGCCGGAGTGGACAGTTCGCCTGAAGAAAATTATCTGAGAAAACTGTTTCGGTTCAGGGAACAGAGAAACCTTTTATTTATCACGGATAATTTTTTGTGAGAAAATCACACTTTATTACCATTAAATTAAGGGTATCTGAGGGATGAAAATTTTCGGTATTATTGTCGTTACAATCGGATGTATTTTATTACAAGGCTGCGATACTCAGGAAACGAAAGTCGTAAAATATATGAAGTGCAGGCTTGCCGTTGATGAAATCGGAGATCAACAAGCGAAGGTTAATTTTCGCATGAATGGGGTAACATCTGTTTTTGGTGATGAAATACCTAAAATGAGCGGTTACGATAGTATGCGTTTACAGCAGGAAGCAAGAGATGATTTAAAAATGGATGTTCCGAACAAAAGACTCTCTGTGGAAAATTTAATCGATGAATATGAAAAAAGCTACTGTGCAGATATTCATCAGTCGCCGCAAAAAGAAAAAATAAAAGAACTGAAATATATTTTAAACCTCTAACATTGTTAAAAGTTAAACATAAAACTCCGGTGACCCAATACGGAACGAATCAGACAAAGCGAAGTGGCACCATCATAATATCACGCCCTGCACTCTGTTATATCTGACTTCAGCGAAATTCATACTGTGCAGTTTGGTGAGGTTTTCGCTGATAGCCGGGCAAATAACGTTACTGTAAGGAATGATTTATCAGGAATTGAGAGACTTCAGGAGATACTGGGAGACGTTGAGATGGCGGAGGAGGAGAGATTCGAACTCTCGGACGGTTTCCCGTCGGCGGTTTTCAAGACCGCTGCCTTAAGCCGCTCGGCCACCCCTCCGCAATGACGTGCACTATAGTCCCCTCACTGTGCCTTGTAAAGTCCCGGATAGTTTAAATGCCGGAAATTTAGTCATTTCTCAATGTGTTAGCTGATTTTATCATCATTATCACCGCTTTCTTTCTTCTGATGCTTGGGGTAGCGGCAGATTTTTGCTACATTTTCATTCTCATTTTCAGCAGGTTCAGATTATGTTTGTGTTTGAAGGGCGTGAAATCGCCACTGACCCCCACGGCTATTTACTCAATGTGCAGGACTGGCAGGAAGCAATGGTGCCGCTGCTGGCTGAACAGGAAGAAATCACCCTGACAGAACAGCACTGGGAAGTTATCCGCTTTGTGCGGGATTTTTATCTGGAATTTAATACCTCACCGGCTATCCGCATGCTGGTGAAAGCCATCACACAGAAGTATGGCGAGGAGCGCGGGAACAGTCGTTATCTGTACCGCCTGTTTCCGAAAGGCCCGGCCAAACAGGCAACAAAGCTGGCCGGTCTGCCGAAACCGGTGAAATGTATCTGACCGCCGTTTATTCGTGGCGGACACGGAATACCGCAACTTCCCTGTAATCACAGGGGGTTGCGATGATATCTGTCACTTTCGCCCCCGGCGGCCCGCCCGCCTCCAGCCATGCGGTCATGGCCTCCAGCACACTTTCATCGCCATACGCTTCAATTTCCACACTGCCATCCTGACGATTGCGGACAAAACCGGTCACATTATGGCGTTTTGCCCAGTAAAACGTTTGATAGCGGAAACCAACGCCCTGAACGCGTCCGTATACGGCAAAATGTCGTCCGATCTTCATTATATCGCTCCTTTTTCCGAAAATGTCACTATTTTAATCTGTATCGCTGTCCGCCGGTTGTAATTTTACCCACTCCCCGATAACCTGAAATTGTCAGCTGTTGCTGATTGCAGTGATAGGAAACAACAATCTGTTAAGGGATTGAATCTGTCATCAGTACCCCCCATATTAGTAACAGAGCAAAGTTTCTTCGGAGGTGATTATGATGATTTCAAGTAAGTTCGGTATCGGACAACAAGTTCGCCATAAGCTGCTTGGCTACCTGGGCGTGATTGTCGACATTGATGCTGAATACTCACTGGATCAGCCGGAAGAGGACGACATCGCATCCAATATGAACCTGCGCTCTGCGCCCTGGTACCACGTCGTGATGGAAGACGATAACGGTGAGCCTATCCATAGCTATCTGGCAGAAGCCCAGATCACCTATGAGATGGATGAAGACCACCCCGATAACATCACTATGGATGAACTGGCTGAGTCCATCCGCAACCAGTTACAGTCTCCCCGGTTGCGCAATTAACAATACGAAGAGCCCCGCCACTCACATGCCGGGGCTTTATTTTTACTTACTTTTCCAGCCCCAGACGTGGGATCTCAATTTTCGGGCAGCGATCCTCAACAAACAGCAGCCCGGCGTTTTCCGCCAGCGCTTTCGCCTCACTGCTGATAATCCCCTGCTGCAGCCACAGCACTTTCGCTTTTATGGCAATCGCTTCCTGCGCAATACCCGGTGCGGCATCCGCATTACGGAAAACATCCACCATATCCACCGGCTCCGGAATATCGGCAAGCGTGGCATACACCATCTGCCCGATCAGGGTTTTTCCCGCCAGTTTCGGATTCACCGGAATCACCCGGTATCCCTGTCCCAGCAGATACTCCATCACATGATAAACAGGGCGGTCCGGTTTATCACTCGCCCCCGCCACAGCGATCGTTTTTACCTGCTGAAGAATACCGGTCAGAAATGTGTCATTCATAGAAGCCTCTTTTATCATCCTGCGCAACAATCTGAGTTATAGCATACTGAATTGAAAATCACCTGTTGGCGGAACCCTTTTTTTCGCTTATGTTATTGAATAACATTTTATTCGCCGGAAAAGAGAGCGTTATGGAATCGACCACCCGAGTACTGACCAAGCATAAAAAAATCGCCCTTGTGGCTCATGATCACTATAAAACCAAATTACTGGACTGGGTTAAACGCAATCTGGCTAAATTAGAAGGCCATGAGCTGTTCGCCACCGGCACTACCGGCAAACTGATCAGCCGCGAAACCGGGCTTGAAATCACCGGCATGCTGAGCGGGCCGATGGGCGGGGATCAGCAGATAGGCTCAATGATTGCGGAAGGGAAAATTGATGTGCTGATTTTTTTCTGGGATCCGCTCAATGCCGTGCCTCATGACCCGGATGTGAAAGCGCTGCTGCGCCTGGCGACCGTCTGGAATATCCCGGTGGCAACCAATATGTCCACAGCTGATTTTATTATTCACTCGCCGGATTTCGATAACGATGTGGATATTGTTATTCCGGATTACAACCGCTATTTAAGTGAGCGGACTCAGTAACGGCTTTCTGCGGCGGTGATAATTTACCGCCGCTTCTTTCATATTTCAGGGCTTTTTCACCCGGCTGACGCCCATATCCGCCAGTTCTTCCGCGAAGCAGGACGGCGAGTCTTTGTCATACAGCAACCAGACCTGTTTTTTTGCCCGGGTCAGCGCCACATACATCAGGCGACGCTCCTCGGCATGTATAAACTCCTCTTCCCGCGGCAGTAATCCCTGCTCAATCACCGATTCCCGTGCTGCAGCCGGGAAACCGTCCCGTTCATCCGTCAGTCCGGTAATAATGACGTAATCCGACTGCTGACCTTTCGAGGCATGCATGGTCATAAAACGGATATTGAGATGCGGCCAGCGGGTTGCTGCCACCGACAGAATCTCCGGTTTAAGGTGGTGATAACGCGCCAGGATCAGAACCGTTTCTTCTCCGGTCACATAACCGCTCATTTTATTCAGTAATGCTTCCAGCTGACTGTCCGGCAGTAACAGCACCGCTTTTTTATCCCCTTTCGTCAGGCTGTTCAGGGGTTTGGTTAACTGCTGCGGGTTACGCTGAATAAATTCGTTGGCGATCTCCCCGATACGGCTGTTAAAGCGGTATGTGGTATCCAGCGCACACTGTCCCCCTTCGCCGAAGACCGCGCTGAAATCCGTGGTCAGTGTCAGTTCCGCACCACTGAAACGGTAAATAGCCTGCCAGTCATCACCGACAGCAAATAGTGTGGTCTGCGGGTTCTGGGCCCGCAGGGCATGGATCAGTTTTGCCCGCAGCGGTGAGATATCCTGGAACTCATCCACCAGCACCGCTTTCCACGGCGAGATAAAGCGCCCTTTTTCAATCAGGTTCACCGCCTGATGGATAAGCCCGGAGAAGTCTGTCGCCCCCTCGTCTTTCAGGGCACTTTTCCAGGCTTTTAAAAACGGCGCCATCAGTTTGATTTGTTTTGTGAATTCCGGTGCAATATCCGGCGGTGCGGACTCAATCATCACTTTCTGACTACCGCCGTTCATGCGCATCAGGCTCAGCCAGCGGTCAATCCTCGGCACCATGCGGCGGCACAGGGTTTCATCTTCCCAGTATTCCTCCTCATCCACCAGCCAGTTCATACTGCCGCTGATAAGTTCGCGCCAGCCTTTTGCCTGTGCTTTTTTCTCACGGCACTGAGTCTGCCAGACGGATTTAATCAGTTCATGACGGGCGGCTGTGTCGCTTTCCAGCGCACTGATAACCGGCGATTTATTGGATGCTTCGCGGATAATATGCAGTGCGAGGGCGTGAAAGGTTTTACTGCGGATCTCTTCTGTGTGCAGACAGGTGCGGATCCGTTCATTCATCTCATCCGCCGCCTGCCGCCCGAAGGCGAGCATCAGGATCTGCTCCGGCAGCGCCTGCTGACGGCGCAGCAGCCAGCCTGCCCGTGCCACCAGCACCGATGTTTTACCGCTTCCGGCTCCCGCCAGTACCAGCACGGAAGGCTCACCATTAACCACCGCCTCACTCTGCGAAGTATTCAGCGGGGAGGATTCCACACCGGCAAAGAAATCCACGTAGGTTTCAAGGCATTGTTGTGTCCATTCGCGGTTGCGCTGACGGCGTTTTTCATCGGTGTGGCTGAGCCAGTCCAGACAAAACTGATAAGACTGTGCACAATTATCAAAACCGGCCAGACGCGCACGGGGCAGCGGCAGTGCCGCAAAGGCGTGCAGAATGTTGTCACGGAGTTTCTGACTTTCCGGTTGTGTCAGCCAGCGGTCGGCCTGAATCACCGACTTAATTTCACTGACCTGTTTATCCAGCACACCCGCGCTGACCACGCTCATCTCTCCACTCCAGCGTGACCAGATATCGGTAAGATACTGATAGAATTCCTGAGTTTCCTGCCACTGGGTACCGTGCAGACGCACAACCTGCTCATCCGGCAGTTCAAATTCCAGTTCGCCCCAGACGATACCGCGTTTACATTGAATATTGATTAACTCATTGAAAGGAATAACATACCGGTGTTTTGCCCCGCTGACTTCGATACCTGCGTTGAGTAACCGCACGCGGTTGTAAGGATGCCGGGCCAGTGTCTGCCCCATTTGTGTTGATTTTAATTCCATGTGTTCCGCACCGTTACAAGATTGAAATCAATATGTGATAAAACCAGATGTGGTAAAACGTATGCCAGCGCCATACCATTGCCATATTACAGGAAAGACACAATTAGTTTACTGCCAAATTCCCGTTAAGGGTATTTCTGACTCATTGAGGTTATTGTGCTTGCAGCGTTTCTCGGCTTCAGCCGGTATATTTATAACAGCCATTTTCTTTATTATTTCCGCATCCTGATTGCGCTGACAGGTACCACGCTGGTGCCGTGGCTGCTGCACATGTCGCCGAAAGTCACCATTGCCCTGACACTCGGGATGGTAGCCGCCGCACTGACAGACCTGGATGACCGGCTCGCCGGGCGTCTGCGTAATCTGTTTATCACGCTGATCTCTTTCTTTGTCGCGTCTGCGGCTATTGAACTGCTGTATGACCACCACCTCCTGTTTATGGCAGGACTTGCGGTATCAACCAGCGGGTTTATTCTGTTGGGTGCGCTCGGACAGCGTTACGCCACCATTGCTTTCGGGGCACTGCTGATCGCGATTTACACCATGCTGGGTAAAAACCTGTTTGATGACTGGTATCAGCAACCGCTGTTACTGCTGACCGGTGCGGTCTGGTATAACCTGCTGACCCTGACCGGGCACCTGTTTTTCCCTGTCCGTCCGCTGCAGGATAATCTTGCCCGCTATTATATGCAGCTCTCCAATTATCTGGAGGCAAAAGCAAACCTGTTTGACCCGGATATAGAAGAAGATTATCAGCAGTCCGTCTTTGAACTGGCGATGGCGAACAGCGCACTGACGGAAGCCATGCATCAGGCAAAAATGACCCTGTTTTCCCGCCTGAAAGGTGACCGCGGCCAGCGCAGTACCCGCCATGCCCTTCATTATTACTTTGTTGCCCAGGATATTCACGAGCGGGCGAGTTCGTCTCATATCCAGTATCAGAATTTAAGCAATGAACTGCGTTACAGCGATATTATGTTCCGCTTTCAGCGGCTGATGACCATGCAGGGACATGCCTGCGCCGCTGTTGCGCAGGCCATTTTGCAGCGCCGCAAATATCACCATAACCCGCGTTTTGAGCGGACATTTTCTTATCTGGAAAACTCCCTCAACCTGCTGGAGCAGCAAAAGCCCGGTAACAGCAGTGTCATGGCTCTGCGCCATCTGCTGACCAACCTGCGCGGTGTCGATTCCCAGCTTAAAGGACTGACCGCAGAGCAGACTCAGCTTCCGGCGGAAAAGATGCAGGAAGATGCACGCCTGTCCAACGAAAACCTGCAGGGACTGCGTGATATCTGGGCGCGGGTCAGGCAGAACCTGACACCACGCTCCGCCCTGTTCCGCCATGCTATCCGGATGTCGCTGCTGCTGTGTGCCGGTTACGCCATTATCCTGACCTTCGATCTGACCCGCGGTTACTGGATTATGCTGACCAGCCTGTTTGTCTGCCAGCCGAACTACAGTGCCACACGACGCCGCCTGATGCTGCGCATAGTGGGGACTCTCGCCGGGATCCTTATCGGCCTGCCGATCATGTATTTTGTGCCGTCTTATGAGGGACAGCTTATTCTGATGGTACTGTCCGGGCTGATGTTCTTTGTGTTCCGCACCAGTCAGTACGCCCAGGCCACTATTTTTATTACCCTGCTGGTGCTGTTCAGTTTTAACCTGCTGGGTGAAGGGTTTGATATCGCCATCCACCGCATCATCGATACCCTGATCGGCTGCGGACTCGCCTGGTTTGCTGTCAGCTATATCTGGCCGGACTGGAAATACCGCCAGCTGCCGCTGGTGATTGACCGCACCATGCAGGCAAACGGCCGTTATCTGGAACAAATCCTGCAACAGTATTACAACGGTAAAACTGACAGCCTGGAGTACCGGGTTGCCCGCCGTGATGCGCATATCAGCGACGGGGAGTTTGCCTCTGTGGTAGCGAACATATCCTCAGAGCCGAGCAGTTACCGTACATCTCAGGATGAGGCGTTCCGCCTGCTCTGTCTCAACCACACCCTGCTCAGTTATATTTCCGCGCTCGGGGCTCACCGCACCAAGCTCACGGATGACACTATTCTGCGTCTGCTGAATGATGCCATCCGCTATATCGAGACCGCACTGCAAAAAGGACATCGGGAAGATTTGCAGATTCAGGCTATTTCAGATGCGCTCGCACAGCGTCTGGATAAATGTACCTGTGACAATAACAGCACCGAGCAGCTGGTGCTGGAGCAGATTCGCCTGTTACTCAGCCTGACACCGGACATTACCGGGCTTATCCGGCAGATCAATGATAAAGAGCATAATCTGCAGCCTTCCGCCGGGCGGTTCCGCCGCAAAAAACAGACTGCGGCGGAAGAAACACCGGACAGCTGATGTCTTCCCGGGGAAAACATTTCCCCGGGATACCTGCGCCGTTTAGTTCAGCCGGCCATGCCAATGGATAAGATCCTCCCGCAGTGCTTTCGGTAATACCGCACTGTGGCACCCCTCAATGGCTCCCGCGATGGCAAACAGTAATTTCAGCTCATTCTGCGGCCGGGCTTTGACCTTCAGAAAGCTCGCTTTGGCACCCAGCAAATAGAGGTCATCCACCCGGCGGATCCCCGCCTGCCATAAGCGGCGTTCCAGAGCTCTGTCCACATTCGGCAGATCTTTAATCCGCGACGGCAGTTGCTGCTGTGACTGTGCATGTTCCCGTGCATGCAGGTAGGTCTGGTAAAAAAGGAACTCACTCTGCTGAGGGCACTGCCATACCGCGTCCGGAACACGGTAATAGTTAATCCGCATCGGCAGGATCCGCTTGGGATAAGTAAACCGGTCACTCAGTTCCAGCCGGCAGAACAGCTCGCGGGTGGCCTCTGTGCTTTTCAGCCAGAGCTGACTGTTGGCTATCAGTGCGAAAGTGACCCGGTCAATGGATAATCCCATACACCCGAACTGTGATTTCAGGCGGATCCGGCCGAACGGCTGTGTGCTGTGTTGAAGACGATCAAACTGAACATCTGACAATTTCAAATAATCCTTCATATTATCAGTCCTTTGAAAGCAGGTTAAACGTATCGTTGTGTCATTCCCTGACTGAGCTCAGCTGTCGCCACAAAATAAGGAATGTTTCCCCGATTGCCAACGATAAATTCGTATTTGTATCCGGCAAACCTGAATTTTGCGAGTTGTATGGAAAAAATTTACTTGATCTGAGCGGAATTGGATTATACTGTACACATATACAGTATCACTATGTGAGGTTAACTATGCGCCAGCAGGCAACCCGGGAATACGTCCCTGTTACACCGGCATCTGTGTCACCCGCCCTTGCGGGGGAACGCCGTCTGAACGGAATGGTCAGCGAACTGGTTTATCGCAATAATGATATCGTCCTGACCCACATTCTGCTTCCTTTATTACGTCAGCTTGCCGGGGAGTCCCGCTGGCTGTTATGGCTCTCTCCGGGTGCAAAACTTAACCGCACCTGGTTATCGCAGAATCAGCTGCCGGGTGATAAAATCATGCAGTTGTCCCGCATCCCGGCAATCAACAGTGTTGTCGCTATGGAGAAAGCACTCGCCAGCGGTAACTACAGTGTGGTTCTGGGCTGGCTGCCGGTACTGACTGAGCAGGAAAATGCCCGGTTACAGCGCGCTGCGGAACAGGGCGGCTGCCTCGGTTTTATTATGCGTCCGCAGGAATGGCATCATGACAGTGCACCTGTTGCACGACAACTGAATACATTACAAATTCACTCTTTCCCTTATCATTAAGGAAAATTAAGAATATTCTCAGAGTTTTTTACATGCCCGTATCATTTGCTCTGCTTGGTTAATAAAATTACACTATTTCAACGTGTTAAGCCAAATATCCAAAGAAATTGACTATTTTGTATGTTTATGAATCAGTACAGTTTTTTACATTTTTTTAGTCGAATTCCACAGGACAGGCTTGTAACTTTTATAGTTCGCTGTAGACTTTACACCGTTAAGGTAGTGCTTAAAATTCCCTGTTGGGAGCTATTTACTAAATAGCGCACATAATCCCTGACTATTTTTAAAAACCAAAGGCGATAATAAGGCTATTAAGCCAGAGCCAATTTGGATGATAACGAGGCGTAAAATGAAAAAGACAGCTATCGCAGTAGCAGTGGCAGTGGCAGCTTTCGCAAGCGTTGCGCAGGCAGCTCCAAAAGACAATACCTGGTATACCGGTGGTAAATTAGGTTGGTCTCAGTATCAGAACACCGGTACTGGTTTTGACGGTGAAAGCTTAGGCAACACTGGTCCGGTTCATAAAGATCAGCTCGGCGCTGGTATCTATGCTGGTTATCAGCACAACCAGTACATGGGCTTTGAATTAGGTTATGACTGGTTAGGTCGTATGCCTTACAAAGGCGACGGTAACAACGGCGCATTCAAAGCACAGGGCGTTCAGCTGACTACCAAACTGAGCTATCCGGTAATGGATGACTTAGACGTTTATACCCGTCTGGGTGCAATGGTATGGCGTGCAGACGCAACCGCATCTTACAACGGTGAGCGTATCAAAGATAACGACACTGGCGTTTCTCCGCTGTTCGCACTGGGTACTGAGTATGCAATCACCCGTGATATCGCAGCTCGCGTAGAATATCAGTGGATCAACAACATCGGCGATAAAGAAACCACCATGGCACGTCCTGATAACGGCATGCTGAGTGTTGGTGTTGCTTACCGTTTCGGCCAGGATGAAGTTGCTGCACCAGTTGCAGAACCAGCTCCGGTTGTTGCACCAGTTGTTGAGAACAAACGTTTCACCCTGCGTTCAGACGTTCTGTTCAACTTCAACAAATCTACTCTGAAAGCTGAAGGTCAGGAAGCTCTGAACCAGCTGTTCAACGAACTGGCGTCAATCGACCCGACTCAGGGCAACGTCCTGGTTATCGGTTACACTGACCGCATCGGTTCCCAGAACTACAACCTGCCACTGTCTCAGAAACGTGCACAGAGCGTTGTAGATTACCTGGTCGCTAAAGGCATCCCAGCCGGCAGCATCCGTGCAGAAGGCCGCGGTAAAGAAGATCCTGTTACTGGCAACAAATGTGACAATATCAAACAGCGCGCTGCTCTGATCGAATGTCTGGCACCAGACCGTCGTGTTGAAATCGAAATCCAGGGTGTAACTGAACAAGTCTCTCAGCAGGCTGCTCAGTAAGTTCTGAATTCGGTTGTATGATGCAATGAATTGTATAAACCCCATCTCCGGATGGGGTTTATTTTTTGTCTGTTCCCAGCAGGCTTTGCAGATCTTCCTTCAGCGATGTCATCTTCGTCGCGTACTTTTCCTTGCGCTCCGCATCTTCCAGCAACTGCACAATCGTGTCCGATAAGGTACTGCCGCGCCGCTGTGATAACGCCGACAGCCGCTGCCAGACCAGAAACTCCAGATCAACCGATTTTTTGCGGGTATGCTGCTGCTCAGCATTAAAATGCCGCTTGCGCCGTGCGCGGATAGTCTGACTCATCCGGTTCGCCAGTCCCGGTGCCATATGTTTTTGTATCCACGCCGTCACTTTTACCGGATGTGACTCCAGTTTCAGTAACTGCGCCACTGCTTCCTCAGCCCGGCTTTTTTCCGTATAACGGGTAATTTCTTCACCTTCGCGGTGTTTTTTGACCAGATATGCCCACTTCCAGCCACATTCAAGATTCTCTAGTTGCTGATATTTCATGATTTTTCTCAGTGACAGGGTAACACTGACATAAGCATAGCAATATTCCCCGTAAAAAACCGCTCCTCTGCACAATTCTTTCCGCTCAGGACGGGTAAAAATAAACGCCGCGAGGATAGCTATCCGGCCTGCTTACGCGCTACAATGTCCCGCTATTTTCGTTACTATTCAAAGGCGGTGCTGATAACCGCACACTGCGGGGAGCACCAGATCCTGCCGCAACGATTAAATCCGACATTATCAAAAGCAGACAATACCGAGTGAATATTAAACAGCTGACCTGGCAGGCATTACTGCCTGATGAAAACAGTTACCACACCATCCTGCAAACCGCTTCTGAACTGCCTGCTCAGCAGGCTGATATCGTGCAGCCGCGTTTACAGGAAAGCCTGTCACTTTTCAGCCATCCGGCGGCAAAACGCCGTTTTATGCTGGTCAAAAGTGACGAAAGCGAGTGCTACCTGAATACCATAGCGCAATTACTGCCACCGGAAGTCAAAATCCGGCAAAAACGCACTATGGGCGGTGAATACCACTTCGATAATCACAGGTTTGTCTTTACACCGTCGGATAACGGCCATTTCAGTGCAGTGCAGCCGTTTGCTGTCTGTGACTGGATTGAACCGGAGCAGCTGTTCGGCCAGGTCTATACCCATCACCAGCATGTGCAGTTGCAGCCCGGTATTATTCATCAGGTTAATGGCGGCTTTCTGATCATGTCACTGCGCAGCCTGCTCGCACAGCCGCTGATGTGGCTGCGTTTAAAGCAGATGGTCTGCGCACAGCGTTTTGACTGGCTGGCTCACACCGAACAGCATCCGCTGCCGTTCCCGGTTGACAGCATGCCGCTTAACCTGCGGGTCATCGTGGTGGGCGATCGTCTGAGTCTGGATGAGTTTATGCTCTCCGAGCCGGAACTGAGCGAAGAAGCGCTGTACGGCGAATATGAATTTGATTGTCAGCTGGAAGAAACAGAACAGCTGACCGTCTGGTGTCAGTTTGTCAACGGGCTGCTGAAGCAAAATCAGCTGCCGCCGCTCAGTGCTGACGGCTGGTATGAGCTGCTCCGTCAGGGGATGCGTTTTCAGGAAGATAAAAGGACCCTGCCGCTCGACCTGACATGGCTGACCACTCTGCTGCGCGATGCCGCCACCCTGCTGCCTGCGGACACCATCACCGCAGAAGCGCTGCGCAAAATCAAAGACAACCGCAGCTGGCGCCACGGCTATCTGGCCGATCGCGGGCTGGATGAGATTCTTCAGGGTCAGGTGTATATCCAGACTCAGGGCAGTGCTGTCGGCCAGATCAACGGACTGTCCGTTCTGCAGTATCCGGGACACCCGGAAGCGACCGGAGAGCCCTCCCGTATCACCTGTGTGGCACATATCGGTGATGGTGAATTTGTTGATGTGGAGCGCAAATCAGAGCTTGGCGGTAATATTCACGCCAAGGGTATGATGATTATGCAGGCTTACCTGATTGCGGAGCTTAAACTGGAACAGCCGTTCCCGTTCTCCACCTCCGTGGTCTTTGAACAGTCCTACGGCGAAGTGGATGGTGACAGCGCCTCTCTGGCTGAGCTGTGCGCACTTATCAGTGCCCTCTCCTGGCAGCCGGTTGACCAGCAGATTGCCGTGACCGGTTCTGTTGACCAGTTCGGGTTTGTGCAGGCCATCGGCGGCGTAAATGAAAAAATCGAAGGTTTCTTCCGGCTGTGTCAGGCCAGAGGGCTGACCGGCAAACAAGGTGTGATTATCCCGGCCTCCAACGAGCGTCACCTGGTCCTGTCAGATGATGTGGTTGAAGCGGTACGTCAGGGTGAATTCCACATATGGACAGCAGGCCACGTCTCTCAGGCGGCCTCACACCTGATGAATATGCCGTACTATGAAGAGGACGGTAATCCGTCCGGAGAACACCTGTTAGCTATAATTCAGGATCGGATTTTCCTGGCGAACAATCAGGATAAACCAAGAAATTCGTGGTTTTCCCGCTGGTGGAAATAGCACAATTTTTATCTGATCGGACTTGTTCAGCGTACAAGTGTAAGCTATTGTGTAGCCTATCTGATAAACAAGGCAAAGATTGAGTTATGGTCGCAAAACAAGAATCCTACACAAAGCAAGAACTTGAAGCCTCAGGACGGGGCGAACTCTTTGGTGAAGACGGGCCGCCGCTGCCATCCGGCAACATGCTGATGATGGATCGCGTCATTAAAATGAGCGAAACCGGCGGGCATTTTGATAAAGGCTATATCGAAGCTGAGCTGGATATCAAACCTGAGCTGTGGTTTTTCGGTTGCCATTTCGTCAATGATCCGGTCATGCCGGGCTGTCTGGGCCTGGATGCCATGTGGCAGTTAGTCGGTTTTTATCTCGGCTGGCTGGGCGGCGAAGGGAAAGGCCGTGCACTGGGTGTGGGTGAAGTGAAATTTACCGGCCAGGTACTGCCGACCTCGAAAAAGGTCACCTACCGCATCCACCTCAAGCGTGTGATCAACCGCAAGCTGATCATGGGCATCGGTGACGGCGAAGTCTTTGTTGATGATAAACTGATTTACACTGCAACAGATCTGAAAGTGGGTCTTTTCAAAGACACCAGCGCGTTTTAATCTTTCCTGCCGTGGTGTTATTGGTGTTATCCGTAAAAAACCTCCGCACAGCGGAGGTTTTTTATCCTTCAAACCGGGTTACGCAATGACCGCCCTTTTATCGATGGCCTCGCGCCAGCCTCCCAACCAATGAGAACGTTCGTCAATTTTAAGATACGGGCAACTCTCTTTAGAACGTCCTAAAATACCCGCCTGATAACCTTTGGTTAATGCTCTGGCTAAACGATCACGCTTTTGTCTTTTCATGCCGTTACTTCCCTCATGTTATTCAGTGCTGAAAACAGGTTGATTTTTATTCAACCCATAATAGAAATACGCTTTCGGGCCGGAGTTTGCAAGTAAAGAAGGTTCAGGGTGTGTCAGTTCCGCTTTTCATAAAAATACACAATAAAAACAGGGCTGTTATTTTACCAGCGTAATCAGATTATTAGTTTTCAGGGGACCGTAAAGGTATTCAGAAGGATGTTTCAGACGAAATAAGAATCGTTTTAGCGATCAGCAGATTAAGCGGATTAATGTGGCGTGTTTCACAAATTTGTCATTTTGATGACAATTTACTCTCTGCACATCCGGTGCAGAGAGTAAACCAGCAATTATTTACGCAGCTCGTCAGCCACCGATTTTGATACCTGCGCCCAGCCTTCCCCCAGCGTACGTACCAGCGCCGGATAGCCGTTTTCCGCCTGTTCCAGTACCAGATTAAACGGGTGGCGGATAACCGCGTCACCGTGGGTGTAAATCCAGCTGCCCGCCACAATCACTTTGCCGTCATAACGGCCGTGGAAACCGGTGACAGTGACAGTCAGGGTATCCGGTTTACTTTCCAGCGGCTGCACCGAAACCAGTCTGTCCGGCAGTGCCTGACTGAGTTCCGTCGTCATTACTTCCAGCAACTGCTGCTCCAGCGGACCGGCCCATAAGTTAGTGCTGCCGATGTTGTATTCCACATCACTGGTCTGATAGACAATCCCGGCATTTCCCAGCACATCCCCGAGCGTGATACGCTGGATCCATAACTGCGGATGGCGGTTGTCACTGCCGGTACTGCGGAAGCTTGTCTGTTCACTGCTGCTGTCCGCAGCCGCCACCACTGGTAACTGATAATACTGTTTCACCGGGGTGCTGCTGCACCCCGCCAGTACAAAAACGCCCAGGAATGCCAGTGCTTTTGTCAGTTTCTTCATCTTAATTCTTCGCCTTCTTAGGTTGCGGATCCGCCTGCGGCGCGGCTTCAAAGACCAGAGCATTGCTCTTGTTATTCAGGGTACGCAGTACCGGCTGTAATTCACGCAGAACCTGATCCAGACGCTGCATATCATCAACCAGTTTGTTGTACGCCGGTGACCCCGGCTGGATACCCTGCATACTGCGGCTCAGTTCACGCAGCGTGGCCTGCATATCTTTCGGCAGCGCTTTGAACTCTTTGCTGCTGAGTAACACATTCAGCTCAGACAGTGTTTTCTGTGCTTCAGCGATGGTTTTTTCGCTGGCACGCAGTGTCTCTGTCGCCTGTTTCATCATCGGTTCAATCGGCATGCCGTTGATTTTATCCAGCGCCGCCAGTACTTTTTGCTGCAGCTGAACCAGGCCACCGCTGGTGGTCGGCAGAATGTCATAATCCGCAATTTTCATCGGTGCTTTCCACGCCGGCTGATCCGGGTAGAAATCGAGATCAACATACAGTGCGCCGGTCAGTAAGTTACCGGATTTCAGTGAGGCGCGCAGCCCCTGCTGTAATGCGGTTTCCAGTTCCTGTGCCAGTTTGAAATCTTTACCTACATCTTTCTCGAAACGCTCGGGCTCGATATGGATCAGGACCGGGATGCGGAAATCCTGATCAAATGTCTGCCCCAACCCTTTGGCGTAGAACGGAACCTGTGCCACTGTACCGAGACGGATACCGCGGAATTCCACCGGTGCGCCCGGAGACAGGCCGCGCACAGAGTCGGAGAAGAACAGCAGATAACTTTTATATTCGGTGTAGAGTGAATTTTGCGTGCTTTTCTGGTTATCAAACAGCTTAAACAGGGTCTTAGGATTCACTTCCTCACCCGGCTGCCAGCCGTCCGGCACATCAAAACTGACGCCGCCGCTGAACAGTGTGGAGAGCGAACCGACCTGTACACTTACCCCCTGCGAGGACATGTCAAAGGCAATACCGCTGTCCTTCCAGAAGCGGGCGTTGGTGGTCACCAGTTTGTCATAAGGTGCGTTGATAAAGAGCTCATACTGCATCTCGCGCTCATCAAGATTAAATTCTGCCGTTTCCACGGAACCGACACGGTAACCACGGAACAGCACAGCATCCCCCGGATTCAGTTGTCCGGCCTGCTGACTGGTTAATATCACGCGGATCCCTTTGGCGTCCGGAGACGCCAGCGGCGGTGAATCAAGCAGTTCAAATTCACGGCGTTCGCCGCCGGTATTGGCAGGCTGCACCTGAATATATGCCCCTGACAGCAGTGTGCCCAGCCCGGAGACCCCTTCACGGCCGACCGTCGGTTTCACCACCCAGAAAACGGTATCTTTACGCAGAACGTCTTTCATCTCTGCGTTCAGGCGGGCCTTGATGATCACGCGGCTGTAACTCTGATCCAGCATGACACTTTCAACCACACCGACATCCACGCTGCGGCTTTTGATTTTGGTTTTACCGGCTTCGACCCCTTCCGCGTTATAAGTGATCAGGGTGATTTCCGGTCCCTGTCCGCGAAAGTGGCTGATAAGGATCCAGGCACCAATCAGTACCGTGACGATGGGAATTATCCAGACCGGTGACCAGCTTTTCAGTTTGCTGACCTTCGCTTCTGTCAAATCATCAGTTTTATCGTTCAACCTGAGGCTCCTTAGCACTCTCCGCCCGTTTTTTTTCAAGCCGATCCCACGTCAGGCGCGGGTCGAACATTTCGGCGGCAATCATTGTCAGAATGACCACCATCGCAAATAAAATCACACCGATATCCGGATAGATGCTCATCAGACGCCCCATCCGCACCAGTGCCGCTAGTACGGCTATCACAAACACATCAATCATGGACCAGCGTCCGACAAACTCCACGATTTCATAAATAAAGTGCATCCGGCCGGGATCACGCCAGCCGTGACCTTTGGCATCCAGACACAGCCAGCCGATGGCCAGCATTTTCAGGCTCGGCACCATGATACTGGCGATAAAAATCACCATCGCCACCGGATAAGAGCCATCCCCCCACAGCAAAATCACCCCGGCCATAATGGTCGAGCCGAAATCACTGCCGAGGGATTCGGTGATCATAATCGGCATCAGGTTTGCCGGGATATATAAAATCACGGAGGTAAACAGCAGTGCCATGGTCAGTTGTAAGCTGTTCGGCCGCCGGGCATGACCCCGGCTGCTGCAGCGCGGACACTCATGCATATCTGCCGGCAGAATCGCCTGACAGGTACCGCACAGCCGCACCCCCTGACACAAACCGCCTTTTCCTGCCTCCAGCGCCACCGGCAGCGGCGGACGCGGTGCAATCCGCTGCCAGACCCAGTGTTTATCCAGGCACTGGAATGCCCGCACCTGCATCACACAGAACAGACAATATGGCAGAAAACTCACGCCCAGCCCGATATCCCCGTACGCCATCAGTTTCACGAAACTGACCAGCACACCGGCGAGGAAAATCTCCGCCATACACCAGGCACGCAGCCGGAACAGCAGCCGCGTGACCGGAATGGCCAGCGAAGGCGGCAGACGGATCCCGCTGCACAGTAAGGTAATGGCAAACAGGCAGAAGGCCGGTACCGCCAGCACAAATCCCATAAAGAACAGTGCCAGCCCGCCGTAGTTATCCCCGAACATCACAGACGGTATCTGATAAAGCGTGATTTCGCTTTCAATACCTGCCACTTTCATCGAGACAAACGGAAACATCCCGGCGAGTACAAACATCACCAGGCCGCTGAGTGCATACATCAGCGGCTGGCGGCGCGGTTCACGCCAGCGGGCGGCCAGGTGAGTGTGGCAGCGCGGACATTCGGCTTTGGTTCCCCGTTCCAGCTCAGGGATTTCCACCACCAGGTCGCACTGCGGACACAGCACCGTGACTGAATCATGTGAATGATGAGCACACACTGTTTCGTTATTTCTCCAAAATCACAGGCGGGATCAGTTCCCGCTCTGCATTGCTTCCAGTGTCTGCCAGCGCTCAAACGCCTCTTCCAGCGCATGCTCTTTCTCTGCCAGCAGCTTCAGTACTTTATCTGTTTCATCATGCGGCTGGTTAAAGAATTCAGGCGCACTGACCTGACTTTGCAGTTGCTGAATTTCCTCGTCGAGAGATTCCAGCAATGACGGCAGTTGTTCAAGTTCCCGCTGTAATTTATAACTTAATTTTGCAGATGTATTTGCTTTTTTAATGTTATCTTTACGTTTTTCTTCCGCCGCTTCCGGTTTCGCTGCTTTCTCCGCCGGCGCTTTCAGCGACTGAACCTGTGCCCGCTGCTGTTGTGCATCAAAGTAACCGCCGACATAACGCCCGATGGTGCCGTTACCTTCAAAAATCCAGCATTCGGTCACGCAGTTATCAACAAACTGACGATCATGGCTGACCAGCAGGACGGTACCCTGATAGTTATCCACCAGCTCTTCCAGCAGTTCCAGTGTTTCGACATCAAGGTCGTTGGTCGGTTCATCGAGGATCAGCAGATTGCTCGGTTTCAGGAACAATCTTGCCAGCAGCAGGCGGTTACGTTCCCCGCCGGACAGGGCCCGCACCGGCGTTCTCGCCCGTTTCGGATGGAACAGGAATTCCTGTAAATAGCCGAGCACATGGCGCGGTTTGCCGTTAACCAGCACTTCCTGTTTGCCTTCCGCCAGGTTATCCATCACGGTTTTATCCGGATCCAGCGCTGCACGGTGCTGGTCGAAGTAAGCCACTTCCAGTTTGGTACCGATGTGTACACTACCGTCGTCCGGCTGTAAATCACCGAGCATCAGTTTCAGCAATGTGGTTTTACCGCAGCCGTTCGGGCCGACCAGGGCAATTTTGTCCCCCCGGTTTACCTGAGCACTGAAATGACTGACCAGATCCTTACCGTCAATACCATAGCTGATATCATCGATTTCAAAGACGATTTTGCCGGAGCGGGTCGCCTCTTCCACCTGCATCTTCGCTTTGCCCATCACCTCACGGCGTTCCGCTCGTTCGCTGCGCAGGGCTTTCAGGGCACGGACGCGCCCTTCATTACGGGTACGGCGGGCTTTGATGCCCTGACGGATCCAGACTTCTTCCTGCGCCAGCTTGCGGTCAAATTCCGCATTCTGCATCTCTTCGACACGCAGTGCCTCTTCCTTGGCCACCAGATAATCATCATAACTGCCCGGCCAGGAGGCTAATTTACCGCGATCCAGATCGATAATCCGTGTCGCCATATTGCGGATAAATGAACGGTCATGGGAAATAAAGACAATGCTGCCGCTGAAATTTTTCAGGAAGCTTTCCAGCCACTGGATGGTTTCGATATCCAGGTGGTTGGTCGGTTCATCCAGAAACAGCACTTTCGGCCCGCTGACCAGTGCACGGCCGAGTGCCGCTTTACGCAACCAGCCGCCGGACAGTGCGGATAATTTTTCATCCGCCGGTAATTCCAGGTGCGCGATCACATCCGCGATCCGGCTGTCGAGCAGCCATAAATTCTGAGTGTCTAAAATTTCCTGCAGTTCCGCCATTTTTGACAGATTTTTATCACTCGGGTCACTTTCCACTAATTTTGAGATCTGATGGAATGCCTTGATATGCTGCGCCTGCTCTGCCACCCCTTCGGCGACAAAGTCAAACACGGTGCCTTCCACATCACGCGGCGGATCCTGCTGCAGACGGGCAACAATCAGATCCTGTTCATAGATAACCGTACCGTCATCCAGCGGCTGCTCTTTGGTCAGCACACGCATCAGGGTGGATTTCCCCGCTCCGTTGCGTCCGACCAGACAGACACGCTCATTTTCTTCGATATGCATCTCCGCATTTTCCAGCAGCGGAGCATCACTGAATGCGAGCCAGGCGCCCGCCATATTAATCAACGACATAATTTCTGTTATTCCTCGCCTGCGTGGCGGATAAGCCAGCAGTTATGGATCTGACGGTTACGGGCAAAATCCTGTGACTGTGTTTTGGCGGTGATCTCCTGAGCAACCAGCCCCAGAGCATCCATACCGTCCTGATCTAATTTAAAACTGCGTTTGTTGTTGGAGAACATCAGGGTGCCGCCGCGGCGCAGCATACGTTTCAGATGTTTCATCAGGTCGATGTGATCACGCTGGACATCAAAGGTGTCCTCCATCCGTTTGGAGTTGGAGAACGTCGGCGGATCGATAAAGATCAGATCAAACTGTTCCGGGGTCTGTGCCAGCCAGCTCAGGCAATCCGCCTGAATTAAACGATGCTGTCTGCCGCTCAGGCCGTTGCTCTGCAGGTTGCGTTCCGCCCACTCCAGATACGTGCGTGACATATCCACAGACGTGGTGCTGCGCGCGCCGCCGAGACCGGCGTGAACCGTTGCCGAGCCGGTGTAGGCAAACAGATTGAGGAAGTCTTTGCCTTTGCTCATCTGTCCCAGCATTTTGCGGGCAATACGGTGATCAAGGAACAGACCGGTATCCAGGTAATCAGTCAGGTTAACCCATAACTGTGCGTTATACTCTTTCACCAGGAAGCTGTTCTGTTTCTCCGCCAATTTTTCATATTGCTGTTTGCCTTTCTGGCGCTGACGGGTTTTCAGGATCAGCTTGTGCGCCGGTAACTCCAACACGGCCAGTGTCGCGCTGATCACATCAAACAGGCGCTGACGCGCTTTGTTCGGATCCACGGTTTTCGGCGGCGCATATTCCTGAACCACCACATAATCCGCATAGCGGTCAACCGCGACATTATACTCAGGCAGATCGGCATCATAAAGGCGATAACATTCAACGCCTTCCTGCTTCGCCCATTTTGCTAATTTTTTCTCATTCTTGCGCAGGCGGTTGGCAAAATCCGCCCCGATATCCTGCGCTGTTGCCGGTGGTGTGTCACTTAACTGATAGTTTTTCTGCACACAGTCCAGCGGACCGTTTTTCGCCTTGAATTCACGCTCTGCACGCAGCTGCAGGCTGCTGAGGAGTTCCGGGGAAGCACTGAATAATGACAGACGCCAGCCGGGGAAACGGGTTTTCACCACACGGCCGAACACACTGTGCAGGGCAATCAGTGCCGGTTCGCTTTCCAGCCGCTCGCCGTACGGCGGGTTAGAAATAATGGTGCCTTTCGGGCCTTCCGGCAGCGGATTTTCCAGTTTGGTGGCATCTTTCTGCTGGAAAGTGATCAGTTTATCCACCCCGGCGCGGCGGGCGTTGGCGCGGGCCATATCCAGTACACGTTTATCAGTATCAGAGCCGAAGAAGCGCGCGGTTGCGCTGACCAGGCCGGCATTAGCGCGTTCGCGGGCTTCTGCACGGACAGATTCCCAGACCGCTTTATCGTGGCCGCCCCAGGCTTCAAACCCCCAGTGGTGGCGGTTCAGGCCCGGTGCACAATCAGAGGCAATCATCGCCGCTTCAATCAGCAGGGTGCCGGAGCCGCACATCGGATCCACCATCGGGGTCTCTTTTTGCCAGCCGGAACGCAGAATAATCGCCGCCGCCAGGTTCTCTTTCAGCGGTGCCTGACCGGCCAGTTCGCGGTAGCCGCGGATATGCAGGGAATCCCCGCTCAGGTCGATTGCCAGCGAGGCTTTTTCTTTATTGAGATAGACATTGATGCGGATATCCGGCTGCTGTTTTGCCACATCCGGGCGCGTGCCGGTTTTGCGGGTAAAGCTGTCGACGATAGCATCTTTGACTTTCAGTGCGCCGTACTGGCTGTTACGGATCTCATCGTTAGTCCCGTTGAAATGCACGGCAAATGTCTTGTCAGCAGAGAACACCGACGGCCAGTCAACGGACTGTACCGCGAGATAAAGATCCATGTCGCTATAGACATTAAACTCATTCAGCGGTAATAAAATACGGGATGCCAGACGACTCCACATCAGACACGTGTACATCGTACGCGGCTGCGCCCGGAAGTGAACGCCACCCTGCGTAATACTGAGATCCTCAGCGCCCAGTGTCGCTAATTCATTTTTTAAGAGTTCTTCGAGCCCGCGGGCGGTGCTGGCAAAATACGCGTTCATCATGGTTTACCGTTGAAATAAAAAATTGGAGCGCATTATAGCGGATCCGGGCGGTAAATCATAAAATTGACGTTCACCTTTTTCCGGATAAACCGGGATGCCATTGTGGTATTACTGATAATAACGAAAAGAACGGATAACAATGACGACAACACCCATCACACTCTCCCGTTTATACACCTTTCCTGTGAAGTCAATGAAGGGCATCCGCCAGTCACAGAGCCATGCCGGGGAAACCGGGCTGGGCTTTGACCGCAATTTTATGATAACGGATGAGACCGGAAAATTTATCACCGCCCGCCGCTACCCGCAGATGGTCCTGTTTACCCCGGTGCTGCTGAGCAACGGAATTTACCTGCGCAGCCCGGAGGGCAGCGGCGCCACGATCCTGTTTGAGGATTTCCGTCCTGACCACCTGCCGTGCGAAGTCTGGGGAAACCATTTCACCTCACTGCTTGCACCGGAAAAAATCAATCAGTGGCTGTGTCAGTTCTTTGATATCCCGGTACAGCTGCGCTGGCTCAGCCCGCAATCCACCCGCAGAGTAAAAAAATTCCCGGACACTGCGGTGTCGTTTGCCGACGGTTATCCCTATCTGGTGGTCAATGAAGCCTCTTTTCGTGAGGTACAGCGTCGCTGCGGTGCCGGTATTAAAATCGAGCAGTTCCGCGGCAATATTATTGTCACTGGTGCAGAGCCGTTTGCGGAAGACCGCTGGAAAACCATTCAGGTCGGTGATGTGGTATTTGATCTGAAAAAACCGTGCAGCCGTTGTATTCTCACCACTGTCAGTACCGATAAAGGGATTAAACACCCGGAAATGGAGCCGTTCCACACCCTGCAAACCTTCCGGAAAGCCGCAGATAATGATGATGTGGATTTCGGTATGAATGCCATTGCCCGCAACAGCGGTGTGATTCAGGTCGGTGATACCGTCACCGTACTGGAAACCTGCAAACCGCGTCAGTATGAGGAGCAAATCGTTGAGAAAGTACAGGCCGCGCCCGCACAACCGGAAGCAGCACTGGAACTGATATTCAACGGTAAACTCTACCCGGTGAATAATCAGCACATCTTACTGGAGCAGCTGGAAGGCCATCAGGTCAATATTCCGTATTCCTGCCGTGCCGGTGTCTGCGGTTGCTGCAAAGTCACGCTGGTCTCCGGCGAAGTGACTCCGCTGAAAGCCGGGGCGATAAAAGAGAACGGCGATATTCTGGCATGCAGTTGTATTCCGAAAACCAATATTACTATTCGTCACGGATAACCGGCCGTCACGAATAACCGGTAAAAAAATACCCCCGGCAGATAAACTACCGGGGGTATTTCCGGCTGAATTGATCACTTATTAATAATAAGGATCCGCCGGGGGTTATATAACGTTATCTGATCCTGATTATGATCGTTTACCGGACAGCCTCAGACAGCTCTGCCCATTAATAAACTCCGTGTTACCGGGGTTCTTGGTAATAAACGATCATTCATGATCTTTATCGGATCACAAAAACACATGCTCCGATCGTGTAATTCAAGTACCGGATCAACCAGCAGACATAAACTGGCACTGTCCCCTGCTTCCGCCACAATAAAGTTGCTGCGCTGACGATTGTTATCCGCCACCACTTCAACCAGCTGCCCCTGCTCCGGTTTTGTCATTGCGCAGAACAATGAAAAATACCAGCTCTTCGGCATTTGCGGCTTTAAAAAACGCGATGCAATTAACGCATTCAGTGTTAATTCAGCACACTGCTGTGCCGGAATATCTAATTTTTTAATCTGTTCTTCAAAGATAAAAAATAACGCGGCATCATCAACAGAAAACGGACTGTGACACCGTGCGTACGGCGCCAGCAGACGTGGTGCAAAATGGGAGCGGAATACCATTCCGTTGGCAAGATCCAGCATAATACGCTCATGCGTATCATCGTAATACCACTGCCATTGATCGTCAGGTTTTATTTTCATCTGATCACATTCCCGGCTAATACCTGATTAGCGATTTATATTTTCACTACACATTAAATAAAATAATTAAAAGTGATTGTTTGCTTTAACGTGCATTGCCTGTCAGTGACAATTTTTCAGGCAACATCTGAAAATATAAAAGAAACAGGGGGAAAAATAAACCCCCTGACAGGAATAATAGTGAAAATTACAGGCAATTTACAATATTTTTAATTAATTTGGGCCCGTGGTAGATAAATCCTGAATAGATTTGGATCAGAGATGCACCCGCTTCCATTTTTTCCCGGGCGGCAACCAGGGAATCTATTCCGCCGACACCGATGATAGGTAATTTCCCGTTCAGCTCTTTCGATAATAAACGGATAATTTCGGTGCTCTTACTCTGCGCCGGGCGGCCACTTAATCCACCAGTTTCATTACAGTGATTTAATCCCTGCACTAATGAGCGGTCTAATGTGGTATTGGTGGCAATCACACCGTCAATATTATGGCGCACCAGGCTGTCAGCGACCTGAATTAATTCTTCCGCTGTTAAATCCGGGGCAATTTTTACCGCGACAGGTACATATTTTCCGTGCTTCTGATGCAGTTCCTGCTGCTTTATTTTTATTGCTGACAGCAAGTCATCCAGCATATCGCCGTATTGCAGTGTCCGTAATCCAGGGGTATTCGGTGAGGAGATGTTAACAGCGATATACTCGGCGTGGGTATACACTTTGTCCATACAAATCAGATAGTCATCCTTTCCCTGTTCAACCGGTGTATCTTTATTTTTACCAATATTAATTCCCAGAATACCGCCGAAACGGGCCTGTTTAATATTCTCAACCAGGTTATCCACCCCGAGGTTATTAAAACCCATCCGGTTAATTAACCCTTCTGCTTCGACAATACGAAACAGACGCGGCTTATCATTTCCCGGCTGTGGTTTCGGAGTGACCGTACCGACCTCAACAAAACCAAAACCCATTGCATCAAATGCTTCAATACATTCACCGTCTTTATCAAGACCGGCGGCTAATCCGAGCGGGTTTTTAAAAGAGAGTCCCATGCACTGAACGGGTTTGGTGGCGACATGCTGCTGAATAAGAAAACGGAAAGGAGAGCGGGAAAGACGTTTAAGCTGGTGAAAGGTGAATTCGTGGGCACGTTCCGGATCAAGGCGGAACAGGGCCTTCCTGACTAGCGGATAATACATCTTAAATACCTTTTGCTATAGATATGTGTTTTCGGCACAACACGCCGTACCGGGCAATTTCTCTGTAACAAAATAGGTCGTGAATCATAGCTGAAACAGCGGGAGCCTATCTCAGGCGGCTATAATAGGTGAAATGCGTCCGTTCTGCACGGCTTTTTTACGCAGTAAATGACGCACAAAGAATGTGCGTCATTTATTATCAGATCACCAGCGACCGGATGCCCCGCCGCCACCGCTGCGTCCTCCGCCTCCGGATGAGGATCGGCTGCTGCTCCGGCTGCCCCCGCTGTAACCACCGCCGCTGCTGCCCCCGCCACGGCCGCCGCGCCCTGAACCACTGCCGCCTCCGCCGCCGACAGTAACAAAACCGAAATAGTGCCCGATCCCGACAAACATGCCGAATCCCACTCCCGCCACCACACCGGCGGCCAGACTCCCCTCTGAAAACAGTAATCCGAAAATAAAAGCAAATCCGCCGAACAGAAAACCAACACAGATTGAAACCCGCAGCTTCTGAGGCCGGACAATTTTCGTCAGTATCCGGTACAATCCGCCGAGCGTAAGCAGGAATAAGAAGAAGGCCGCGATAAACATGGTGAATGTCAACACTATCACCAGCCAGAACGGCAGAATCTGCAGGAACAGGAACTGACTCCAGCGCGGTAATTCTGTGTAGAGAAAATCTTCCCCGAAATGAATACCGTTTCCGGCCGGATTATTAAAGCCGCCGGCGTACCAGGTCAGATAAAGAATAATGGCGATCGGAATTGCCGCTTTCAGTTTAAAGCGTTTCACCATGCCATACAGGAAAGCGCCCCACAGATATGCACTCGCGGCCAGTACCGCACCAAGCACAATATCAATACAGCCGACGGGCCCTGCCTGTTTGGCAATAAAGAATGCCGGAGTGGTAACCGGTGGCAGTGGTTCATTGCGGACTCTGGCAATCAGCGCATCGACGGTATCATTAATACCACCGGCATAATTTCCCATTTTAAAATTCGGAATGAAATAATCCTTGAGAATACGGTTTGCCACCGCATCACTCACCGCTCCTTCCAGCCCGTATCCGACCTCAATCCGCATCGCGCGATCATCTGACGCCACCAGCAATAAGATTCCGTCATCAATATTGATACGACCAAGGCGCCACTGGCTAAAGACTTTTTCCGCATAACTTTCAATATCGCGCGACCCGGTAGTGTTCACCGTCAGTACCGCAATCTGCGTACCGGTCCGCTCGCGCAGTGCATTCAGTTTCTGCTCAATACTGCTGCGCTCACCGGCGGTCAGCAATCCGGCGGTATCGGTGACCGATCCCTGCATACGGGGAAATGTCTCCGTCTGAGCAAATGCCGTCACAGCAAAGAGCAGCAAAAACAGGGAAAATATCCCCTGTAACCAGCGACTGTACCGGTTTATTTCATTTCTCATCACGAAATCCTTTCTTTTATATACAGGTCGTCATTGGCCTGAGTTTACCGTATCCGGTTAAAAATAACGCCCTGTTACTGTGACAATGTATTGCAGTGCAAAAAAAAAACACCTCCGGGGAGGTGTTTGTCTGAATCAGCTTCAGTGAAGTCGCTGACAGCGGGCAAAAACGAAAAGTCGCTGTAAATACCTCCCTGTACGCTCAGGCGCGTCATCCATGACGCGCATGCTTTTCGTTTCTCTGCCCGCTATCGCTCCTTTATCCGCAAAAGCAATGATCAGTTCTCATCCAGTGCTTTTGTGATTTTTTCAAACAGATCACCGGAGAGATTTTCCAGCCCTTTCAGGCGCAGCAATGCATCACGCATTTTGCTCTGACGGCTGTCGTCATACCGTTTCAGGCGGATCAGCGGTTCAATCAGACGTGACGCCACCTGCGGGTTACGGCTGTTCAGATCACAGAGGATCTCCGTCAGGAACTCATAGCCTTTACCGGATTTATCATGGAACGCTTTCGGGTTATTCATCACAAACGCACCGACCAGTGAGCGCACCCGGTTCGGGTTCGCCATGGTGAAGGACCGGTGAGTGAGCAGTGATTTCACATTATCCAGCACATCCGCATCCGGACGTGTGGCCTGAAGAATAAACCACTTGTCCATCACCAGACCATCCTGATGCCATTTGTTGTCGTAATCCGCCAGCAGTTTATCGCGGCACGGCAGCGCGGCCTTCACCGCCGCCGTCAGAGCCGCCAGAGAATCGGTCATATTGTCGGCCTGCGCATACTGTTGTGACACGCGCTTATCCGCCTGCGCTTTGTCCTCATCCAGTGCCAGATAGCCCAGACAAACATTGCGCAGATCACGTTTTGCAATATCCGCATGATCGATTTGATATGCCCCGGTTTTCATGCTGACATACACCGCATACAGCTCATCCGCCAGTTCACGGGCAAATGTGCCGGCGATATAGGTCATTACCGCATTAATTGCATCCGGATCCACCACCGGGAACCATTCCGCAACCTCGGTTTCTGACGGCAGGGTCAGAATCTGAGCTGCCAGTGCCGGATCGATCTGCTCATCAAGCAGCACTGCACGGAAAGCATCGGTTACCCCTTCCGGTAATTGCAAGTCTTCACCGGCCTGATAACGGCGGATGTTTTCCTTTATATGTAATGCCAGAAGAGACTGTGCGGCATCCCAGCGGGCAAATTCATTACGGGCGTGCTGCATCAGAAATGCCAGCTGTGCATCGGTGTACGGATAATCCACTTTCACCGGCGCGGAAAATTCGCGGAACAGTGACGGTACCGGCTTTTCACTGACATCATCAAAGGTGAAGGTCTGTTCATCACGGGTAATATTCAGTACTGAATGAACCGGCTCCCCTTCATGACGCAGCGCAAGCACGTCGCCGTTACTGCCGTACAGTTCAATATCAAACGGGATATGCAGCGGCTGTTTGTCCTGCTGATCCGGTGTCGGCGGGGTCATCTGGGTCACATGCAGCTGATACTGTTTTTTATCCGCATCATAGCTGTCACGTACAGTCACCAGCGGCGTACCGGACTGGCTGTACCAGCGGCGGAACAGTGTCAGATCGACATTAGACGCATCTTCCATCGCCTGCACAAAATCATCACAGGTCGCGGCGCTGCCGTCATGGCGGTGAACATAAAGCTGCATCCCCGCCTGGAACTGCTCTTCGCCGAGCAGCGTGTGGATCATGCGGATCACTTCAGAGCCCTTCTCATACACCGTCAGCGTATAGAAGTTATTCATTTCAATGACTTTGTCCGGACGGATCGGGTGCGCCATCGGACCGGCGTCCTCGGCAAACTGAGCGGCACGCATCACGCGGACATTATTGATACGGTTTACCGGGCGGGAACCGAGGTCAGAGCTGAATTCCTGGTCACGGAAAACGGTCAGCCCTTCTTTCAGGCTGAGCTGGAACCAGTCACGGCAGGTGATACGGTTACCGGTCCAGTTATGGAAATATTCATGACCGATAACAGATTCAATCCCGAGATAATCTTTATCCGTCGCTGTTTCATTCTTCGCCAGCACATATTTGGAGTTAAAGACATTCAGCCCTTTGTTCTCCATCGCGCCCATATTAAAGAAATCAACAGCCACAATCATATAGATGTCGAGGTCATACTCGAAACCAAAGCGCTCCTCATCCCATTTCATGGCATTTTTCAGGGAGGTCATCGCCCAGCCGGCACGATCGAGGTTACCTTTGTCGACAAACAGCTCCAGCGCCACATCACGGCCGCTGCGGGTGGTAAAAGTATCGCGCAGCACATCAAAATCACCGGCCACCAGAGCAAACAGGTAACTTGGTTTCGGGAACGGATCTTCCCATTTCACCCAGTGTTTATCCCCGGATTCCCCGGCATCAATCCGGTTACCGTTGGATAACAGATACGGATAGCGGGCTTTGTCCGCCGTGATCCGGGTGGTGTAACGCGCCAGCACATCCGGACGGTCAGGGTAATACGTGATATGACGGAAACCTTCCGCCTCACACTGTGTGCAGAGTGCATCACCGGACACATACAGCCCCTCAAGTGCGGTATTTTCCGCCGGGCTGATTTCATTAATAATTTGCAGGGTGAATTGTTCAGGCACATTCATAATGCGCAGCGAACCGGGTTCTTCGCGGTAATCTGACCAGACTTTGCCGTCAATGGTCAGCTGCTTCAGGGTCAGCCCCTCACCGGCAAGCACCAGCTCAGAGGCGTTGTCATTCAGGCGCTTCACCTGACTGACGGCAGTCACCACTGTCGTCTGCGGGTCGAGCGCAAAATCGAGATCAATATGGGTAATGGTATAGTCAGGAGCCTGATAGTCCTGACGATACTTCGCCTGCCGCTGTTGTGTCATGGTTTTCTCTTCACTGTTTTATTAAATGATTACAATTACGCTGTACTTAGGCTCTCATAATTCAGGCGCCGTGGTAAACGAAATTTTAGCAGTTTGTGATACGCCCTGATTTCCTGACGGTGCGGTACAGTACTAAATATGAATAAAATGTTAACAAATAATGTGATTGCGCGCTGAACATCACGCACAGGGAAAATAACGTGTTACTATACGCAGATAATAGTAAGCTATAACCTGTTTAGGTTGATTGCTCCGTGAGGATGCTGAAAGCGCCATGAATTCAGAAGCAACCCCGATTATCACATCACTGCTGGATACCGATGCGTATAAGCTGCATATGCAGCAGGCAGTGTTCCATCATTACCGCTCAATTCCTGTGGTCGCGGAATTCCGCTGCCGGAGCAGCAAACGGCTGGGGCAGTACGCAGATGAACTGCGCCGCCGGGTGGCAATGATGGCAGAGCTGTCAGTCAGTGATGACGAGTACAACTACCTGGCCCGCCTGCCGTTCTTTTCGGCGGACTACCTCGCCTGGTTCCGTCAGTTCCGTTTTGATCCGTCACAGGTGAATATCCGCTGTGACAGCAACGGCCAGCTGGCTGTCCGTATCAGCGGCCCGTGGGTGGAAGTTATCCTGTGGGAAGTGCCGCTGCTGGCGCTGATCAGTGAACTCGTCCACCATCATGAATCACCGCAGGTCACGCCGGAAGATGCCGTTATCCGTCTGCGTGAGCTGGTAGCACGTTTTTATCAGGATGCAGAGCAGGCCGGGCTGGATCTCAGCCGCTTTAAACTGATGGATTTCGGTACCCGCCGCCGTTTCTCTTTTGATGTTCAGAAAGCCATTGTCACTGAACTGAAACAGCATTTCCCGTATCTGGTCGGCACCAGCAATTACCTGCTGGCGGAAAAACTCGATCTGGAGCCGGTCGGCACCCAGGCACATGAATGGTTCCAGGCACATCAGCAGATCAGTGCGGAACTGGCCAACAGCCAGCGCGCTGCCCTCCAGACCTGGCTTGATGAATATCCGGATCAGCTTGGTGTCGCCTTAACAGACTGCATCACGATGGATGCTTTCCTGCGCGATTTCGATGCCCCGTTTGCCCGCGCCTATCAGGGCCTGCGCCACGATTCCGGGGATCCGGTGGAATGGGGTGAAAAAGCCATTGCTCATTATGAAAAGCTGGGTATCGACCCGATGAGCAAAACCCTGGTCTTTTCAGATAACCTGGATTTCCGCAAAGCCCTCGCGCTTTATGCCCATTTCTGTGACCGGATAAATCTGGTGTTCGGTATCGGCACCCGCCTGACCTGCAATATCCCGGATGTCGAGCCGCTCAATATTGTTATCAAGCTGGTGGAATGCAACGGTAAACCGGTTGCCAAGCTCTCTGACAGCCCCGGCAAAACCATCTGTGAAGATGATGAATTTGTCGATAAACTGCGCCGCGCATTTGATATTCCCCACGTTCAGCGCGCCTGCTGATCCCTCCTTTTATATACCTGCTCCCGGAGAACAGAAAAAGACGGTTATTTTTTCTGTTTTTCGGGCTGTTACCCCCTAATTTCTGCTTGTTTCCTGAGAGTGAGCAAGTAACATAGTGAGATTGCCCGTTTGACGGCAACTGATGACTATTCTGTTACTCACATCTCAGAGGATGGCGGGTAACGCGTGTAACAGACCTATATATAAGAAGAGAGAGTTTCAACTATGAGCATAGCGCCTGTGGTCGATGTACTGCAAGGCCGTGTACCTGTTGACAGCGAAGTCACGGTACAGGGTTGGGTCCGTACAAGGAGAGATTCAAAAGCCGGGATCTCATTCCTCGCCGTCTACGACGGTTCCTGCTTTAATCCGGTACAGGCCGTCATCGAAAATAATTTACCTAATTATAATGATGAAGTGCTTCATTTAACGGCGGGCTGTTCTGTTGAAGTTACCGGGAAAGTGGTTGCTTCCCCGGGCCAGGGACAAAGCTTTGAAATCCATGCCTCACAGGTTCGTGTGGTCGGTATGGTTGATGATCCGGATACCTACCCGATGGCGGCAAAACGCCACTCTGTCGAGTATCTGCGTGAAGTGGCGCACCTGCGTCCGCGCACTAACCTGATTGGCGCGGTTGCCCGTGTCCGTCATACCTTATCCCAGGCATTACACCGTTTCTTCGACGAGCAGGGTTTCTTCTGGGTATCCACCCCGCTGATCACCACCTCCGATACCGAAGGTGCCGGTGAAATGTTCCGCGTCTCCACTCTGGATTTCCACAACCTGCCGCGTAACGACAAAGGCGAAGTGGATTTCAGCGAAGACTTTTTCGGCCGGGAAGCCTTCCTGACTGTATCCGGTCAGCTGAACGGTGAAGCTTATGCCTCTGCGCTGAGCAAAATCTACACCTTCGGCCCGACATTCCGTGCGGAAAACTCCAACACCAGCCGCCACCTGGCGGAATTCTGGATGGTTGAGCCGGAAGTGGCGTTTGCCAACCTGAATGATATCGCCGGTCTGGCCGAAGCCATGCTGAAATATGTCTTCAAAGCCGTTCTGGAAGAGCGCCGCGACGACCTCGAATTCTTTGCTGAGCGTATTAATAAAGAAGCAATCGAACGTCTGGAACGTTTTGTCACTTCCGATTTCGCACAGGTTGATTACACCGACGCGATCAAAATCCTGGAAAACTGCGGCAAAACCTTTGAAAACGACGTGTACTGGGGCGTGGATATGTCCTCTGAGCACGAGCGTTACCTGGCGGAAGAACATTTCAAAGCGCCTGTGGTCGTTAAAAACTACCCGAAAGCGATCAAAGCCTTCTATATGCGTGAAAACGAAGACGGCAAAACCGTGGCAGCGATGGACGTGCTGGCACCGGGAATCGGTGAAATCATCGGGGGTTCCCAGCGTGAAGAGCGTCTGGACAGACTCGATGCCCGCTTCGATGAACTGGGTATGAATAAAGAAGATTACTGGTGGTACCGTGATCTGCGCCGCTACGGCACAGTGCCGCACGCCGGTTTCGGTCTGGGCTTCGAGCGTTTGGTATCATATGTGACGGGTGTCTCAAATATCCGTGAAACCATCCCGTTCCCGCGCACCCCGCGCAGCGCCACATTCTGATTTTCATCAAAAATATTGAATGTAAAAAGCCGGCCTTCAGGTCGGCTTTTTTTATGTCTGATGATCTGACTGTTCAAAAAGTTCCCGATTATTTACATTTTGAAATACTTTTTTGCCATTTGTTACAGATTCTTCGTTTTTGTAGCACTTTCAGGGTAGATAAAATATTTTACCAATGGAACACTGGTCGCCGACACAGACGACACTAAACTCTCATAAATAGTTCCAAATTTTTTTCAGAACTATTTCTGGCAGTGGCAGGTGTCCGAATAACACCAATGAGGGTAATAATAATGAAACGCAATATTCTTGCAGTGGTTATCCCGGCTCTGTTAGTTGCTGGTGCAGCAAACGCAGCTGAAATCTACAACAAAGACGGCAACAAAGTAGACCTGTACGGTAAAGTTGACGTTCGTCACATGTTCGCTAAGTCTGATGACAATGGCTCTAAAGAAGATGGCGACGATTCACGCGTTCGTTTCGGCATCAAAGGTGAAACTCAGATCACTGACCAACTGACCGGTTTCGGTCGTTTCGAAAACGAAATCAAAACCAACGGCGTTGAAGGCGACAACAAAAACAAAGTACGTTTAGCTTACGCTGGTTTCAAATTCGCTGAATTCGGTTCAATCGACTACGGCCGTAACTACGGTGTGGTATATGACACTGCAGCATGGACCGACGTTCTGCCACTGTTCGGTGGCGACACCATGGCACAGACCGACGTATTCATGACCGGTCGTAATGCTAACCTGCTGACCTACCGTAACACCGACATGTTCGGTTACGTTGATGGTCTGAACTTCGCTCTGCAGTATCAGGGTGCTAACGACGATAACTCTATCGCAGCACGTGACAGCGCTAAAGCGAATGGTGACGGTTATGGTTTATCATCTTCTTACGACCTGGGCTGGGGCGTGACTCTGGGTGCTGGCTACTCTAACTCTGCTCGTACTATCAACCAGCAGAAAGGTATGTTCGGTGCTGAAGGTAAACGTGCTGAAGCATGGAACGTTGGTGCTAAATACGACGCTAACAACCTGTACCTGGCCGCTCTGTACGGTGAAACCCGTAACATGACCAAATACGGCGAAGCTGATGACATCGCTAACAAAACTCAGAACTTCGAATTAGTAGCACAGTACCAGTTCGACTTCGGTCTGCGTCCATCCATCGCTTACCTGCAGTCTAAAGGTAAAGACCTGGATAACGGTAGCAAAGGCAGCGAAGACCTGGTTAAATACATCGACCTGGGTGCTTACTACTACTTCAACAAAAACATGTCTGCAGTTGTTGATTACAAAATCAACCTGCTGGACAACAATGACTTCACCCGCGGTGCTAAAATCAACACTGGTGATGTTGTTGGTTTAGGTCTGACCTACCAGTTCTGATTTAGCTTTAACGCTAAGTATGAATACAAAACCCACGGCTTGCCGTGGGTTTTTTGTTATCTGTTTAACGCGTTTTGTGATGCATTTTCATGCAAACCTCAACAGGACGTCACCCACTTCACAAGATCTTCGTCTTTTTTCTGTAAACAGTTGGCAAATGATTTACAGGGAGTTAACCTGATAACCTTGTGACAGTCCTCTTATCCGCACTATCAGATACTATTGGGATCAACAACTATGTTTGAGAATATTACTGCCGCGCCTGCCGACCCGATCTTAGGTCTGGCTGACAGCTTCCGTCAGGACCCCCGTGAAAACAAAATCAATTTAGGTATTGGTGTTTATAAAGATGAAACCGGTAAAACACCGGTACTGAGCTGCGTTAAAAAAGCGGAAAAGTATCTGCTGGATAATGAAACCACGAAAAACTACCTGCCGATTACCGGGATCCCTGAATTCGGAACAGTAACTCAGGCACTGCTGTTTGGTGATAACAGTGACATCATCACCGCCAAACGCGCCCGTACCGCACAGGCGCCGGGCGGCACTGGTGCGCTGCGTATCGCGGCTGATTTCATTGCTAAACAAACCAGCGCAAAACGTGTCTGGATAAGCAACCCGACCTGGCCTAACCACAACGGTATCTTTGCCGGTGCCGGTCTGGAAATCTGCACTTACAATTACTATGATGCCGAAAACCATTCACTGGATTTCAATGGCATGCTGGCAAGCCTGGAAGCGGCGCAGGCCGGTGATGTGATCCTGCTGCACGGCTGCTGCCACAACCCGACCGGTATTGACCCGACTGCTGAGCAGTGGGCACAATTGTCTGTTCTGGTAAAAGAAAAAGGTCTGCTGCCGGTCTTTGACTTTGCTTATCAGGGCTTTGCTGCCGGTCTGGATGAGGATGCTCAGGGGCTGCGTATTTTCGCAAAATCTCATCCTGAAATGCTGGTGGCCAGCTCTTATTCCAAAAACTTCGGCATGTACAATGAACGTGTCGGTGCCTGCACCCTGGTTGCGGCTGATCCGGATACCGCTGATCGCGCGTTCAGCCAGATCAAAATCGTTATCCGCACCAACTACTCTAACCCGCCGTCACACGGTGGCGCTGTGGTAACAACAGTATTGTCTGATCCGGAACTGAAAGAAGAGTGGATCCAGGAACTGACCACCATGCGTGAGCGCATCAAGCGCATGCGTCAGCTCTTTGTGAACACCTTACAGGAAAAAGGCGCGAAGCAGGACTTCAGCTTTATTATCCGCCAGAACGGTATGTTCTCTTTCAGCGGCCTGACCAAAGAGCAGGTTGCACGTCTGCGTGATGAATATGCGGTCTATGCCGTCAGCTCCGGTCGTATCAACGTTGCCGGTCTGACACTGGAAAATATGGTTCCGCTGTGCGAAGCCATTGTCGCAGTACTGTAATTTCGTTTTGACCATAAAAAATGCCTGACTGTGTCAGGCATTTTTATTTCTGCAATGATATTGCTTACCAGACCGGTTGCTCATCCTGCAGGAACGGATTTGTGCGGCGCTCTTCCCCGAGTGTGGACATCGGGCCGTGGCCCGGGATAAAACGGTACTCATCCCCCAGCGGCAGCACTTTTTCTTTAATGGAGCGGATCAGATCCTGATGATTACCGCGCGGGAAGTCACTGCGGCCGACACCCCCTCTGAACAGCACATCACCCATTGAAATCAGTTTGTCCTGCTTATCCACAAACACCACATGACCCGGCGTATGACCCGGGCAGTGCAGCACATCCAGCTCAAGATTGCCGACAGTGACCTTGTCGCCCTCTTCCAGCCACTGATCCGGGGTAAATGCACGACATGGCTCCACACCGAACATCTGGCTCTGCTGTGTCAGCCCCTCAATCCAGAAAGCATCTTCCTTCTGCGGGCCGACGATCGGCACATTAAAGTGCTCTGCCACATCCGCAGTTGCGCCGACATGATCAAAGTGACCGTGAGTCAGGAGGATTTTTTCCAGTTTCAGACCGCGTTGTTCAATTTCACGGATAAGACGCGGCGCTTCACCGCCGGGATCGACAATAGCAGCGGCTTTAGTTTCATCGCACCAAATCAGGGTACAGTTCTGCATAAAGCCGGTGACAGGGATAATATGATATTGCATGACACAAAACTCCGGTTAAAGCGGGTAATAACAACAGATTACCACGTTCTGACCGGTCCTGTATCCATATGAACGAAATTACTGGACGGATAGTAACCCACACCACCAGCCCGCATTTTCATGGCTGCTTTACGAACCTGACTTAACTGGATACCCGGAATACGGAAATCCATTGCCTGTCCGCGGGTGTGATAACTTTTCTTCGCCACACCGGAGGTGGTTCTGCGCAGTTCATTATTAGTGACCAGAGAACGGTAACCTGACACCAGCTGAATAGGTTTATTGATGTTCATCATCACCTGCAACAGATACATCTGGTCAAACAGGTGCGGGTCAATGGTTTTGACTTTATTACTGCGGTGGTCGCGGAACAACTTGTTCAGGCGGGCCAGTTCAGAGCGGTTATAACGTTTACCGTCAAAAAATTCTGCTTTCAAAAATTCACCGGTATTGAGATTTTCAAACCGTAAAATTTTCGGCCGGGGTGTGGTCAGGGACGCAAATGCGTGATTCGGTAATAAAGCCAACCCCAGCGCCGCCGCACCAAAACCCAGCCATTTACGGCGGTCGTTATCAATTGTATCCATTGACGGTAATCACTCTTTATCTGATTAAATATTACATGGCCGGACAGCGATAATTGTGTTCACCGTTCAGACCCGCAGCGGATCGGTTTTGTCTATTTCTGTAAATTTTCGTCAGGTTATTTCAATATTAATGTCAATATGAAAAAAACAGCAATAAACAAAACTGACCGTCTATTTTTTACCGATTCAATCCCCCGGAGTCAAATAAAAAAACACATTTTTACTCAGAAAGTAAACCTCACCGACATTTTCATGAACACCCGGTGTGTGACGGGCACGATGCCGCATCCGCTGAGCCTTTGCCGGGAACGGTGATATCACAAAATTAATCACTTTTAGTTAATTAACGGAATGACAGAATATAATATTGCGCAGTGAATTATTTTTATCTGCACATCGTTTTCCGGTTAATTATATTTCAGAAGAAAAAAGCCGCTTATTTGTAATAAATAAACGGCTTCATGTGATCAGCTTTTTATCAGGAAAGGCGTAATGTCAGTTAATTTATCAATACCTTTCAGGCTGTTGTCATCGTAACGGTAAATATCCGCGCGATATTGCGGGATATTCTCCGCGTTTACCCAGGCAGTCTGATAATAAAGATAAACCGGAATACGGTTCGGGATAGAGACGTAACGGGTACTGCCCGCTTTCAGCGCACCATCCACACGGGTTTCGTTCCAGCCCGCATCACCAAGGAGTATCGCCGCGAGATCTTTGGCTTTATTCACCCGCACACAGCCGGAACTGATGGCCCGCATATTTTTATTAAACAGGCTGTGGTTCGGGGTGTCATGCAGATAAATCGCCTCTGAGTTCGGCATATTGAATTTATAGCGTCCCAGCGAGTTGGACGGGCCCGGTGCCTGGGTTATCCGGTACGGGAAGTTTGACGGCGTGATAATACTCCAGTCAATGCTGTACGGATCAACCACAGAGGCGTTGTTACTCCAGCCGTTATAGATAGTGTAACCACGGCTGCTGAAATAGCTCGGATCAGCCCTGCCGCGCGGCACAACATCCTGGCGGCTCATGGTCGGCGGAACCGTCCACGGCGGGTTAATCACCACATTATTCAGGGCGCTGGACATAATCGGCGTTTTGCGCTCCGCACGGCCGACAATGGTTCTGGATTCCAGGATCAGATTATTATCCACATAGAAATACAGGGAAAAATCCGGAATATTGACCAGAATAGCGGTCGGTTCATTGTCCGGCGTAATGCGCAGACGCTGAATATTCACCGCCATAATGGCAGCACGCATCTGTGGTGTCTTATTCAGCCACTCACGGGTCTGTTTACCGATGACACCATCGGCTTCCAGGCCGTGCTGTAACTGAAACTGTTTAACAGCCGCCACCAGCGTTTTATCATAAACAGCACCGGCGCTCATCATGTCATTGGCAGAGATCAGATTAAAGCGGTGCAGGATCTCACGCAGTGCCCCGACAGATTCATGGCTTTCCCCCGGACGCAATGTCCGGTTAATCACCATTTCCGGCCACGGCGCGGTATCCGCCAGTTCTGTCAGCATGGCTTTGCGCATCGGCTGATACATCTTATTCGCCGGTAACAGCGTATCGGTAAATGCCGCCAGAGTGCCGTTATGAGCCGCTGTATTCAGCCGCGCCAGTGACGGGGCACTGACAGCCGCAAACGTGAACGGACGGGCGCCGTACAGCCATTTATCGCCTTTGGTGCTCACGTTGTCGAGGTAATAGAGATAACCCAATGCCGCATCCGTTAAAATCATATCCCGCGCCAGCGGGGACAGATCCGGTTGTGCCAGGGCATTCAGCCAGGCCGTGAACTGCGGCTGGAATCCGGCAAGTGCGGCTTCCGCCAGCTGATTTTCCAGGGACAGACGCGCTTTTTCATCGGTCCACAGCGGTTTCAGCTGATGTTCCGCATAAATGTTTGTCAGTGTGTCGGTATAAAGTAACGGTGTTGCCGCCGGAACTTCACGGCGGATACTGTCAGCGACATCGCTCAGAGGCAGTGCATTAACACCGGCCACCGGCTCTGCGGCCTGTGCTTCTGTACTTTCCGGTGATTCTGAAAATGCTTTCAGATTTTCCACTTTGGCATCTGCTTCAGTCAGATGCGTTACCGGTGCTGTTGAGGCCCACGAAACAGGCGTCAGTAACAGTGTTCCTATCATGGCGGAAATGGGAACAACTTTTTTAACTCCCGTCACCATAACATCCCTCTCTTATTTTTTATTATGTCTGTTCCGGCCAATTGTTAATACTTATGGTCAGTATAGTAAATGTATCGTTTAAATGACTTCCCTGCTGATTTTACCTGTCAGAGAATAATTGAAAATAGGATAACGAAAAAATCGTAGAAAAAAGGCGCAAATACATCTTTTTAAGAGGAATACACTGCACTAATTACGCAAACGCATGTATTGAGTGCGATGAAATACATCTCATTCTCTGCTTTTCTTCCCGGATAAACAAATCTGCGCCGGACAATAAACAACACAAATAAAAAACTCCGCCGGGGGCGGAGCTTAGATGACTGACAGGTTATGATTAATATTCGGAATTAATAACCACTTCCTCGCCGAACTGACCGGCTTTCGGCAGCGGCTGATACGAGGAGTTCGAAGCGCGTAATACCCGGATACCGCGGATATTCAGTTCCCGTGCTGCGGCAATATCGGCATCCGCATCACCGTAATAAATTTTCAGTTTGTGATCACGCATCCAGCTGACTTTATTATTCTGCCCTTCCTCATCACCGGCAAAAATAACCGGGTTCATTTTATCTGCCGGGATACGCAGCCCTTCCTGAACATATTTGGTGACCGTTTCTGTTTTGGTTTTGCTGCGCCCGGTGATGAAATAAACGGTATCACCACGTTTCAGGTGCATCTGAACCAGTTCCATACCGGATTTTTTCGGCATACTGAATTTATCCCACTCATTATTCATTTTTTCCCAGAATTCCGGGTTTTTCAGATAACTGTAGTCGTTCGGGGAGTATTCCAGTTTGCCGCGGTAAAAGCCCGGGCTTGAGAATAAGACAGTGTCGTCAATATCAAAGCCCACCGCCATCGGCGGCTGCCCTTTCAGGCTCTCTTCAATCTGTTCAACCGAAATCCAGTGAATGGCATGCTGTTCTGCCAGCTGAGCAACGGTCACGCCGTCACTGACTTTTTCCGGCATGTACACTTTGGCATCAGCCACACTGTTGAGGCTCAGAGCGAGTGCCAGGGCACTCAGGGTGAGGGTCAGTTTACGCATTGTATATCCTTAATTTTCTGTGTCGATCACGCGGAGTGAGAATCTAACCATTCCGGTTTCATATTAACGTTATTCAGATCACACGGTGAGGAATCCCCGCCGCTTTATACCGGCTGACAGCCGCATGATTGTTCTGAATTCAGAACATTGTTTATCAATATCCGCACTACTCAGCTTTTCGCTTATGGATTAATTTTAATCCGCACAACAGAACGTTTCTGAGAAACACACTGTTTAAACAAAAATTACCATCAAATTACCATAAGTGAGGGTCTTAAAATGAGTAATCCGGCAAACTTTAATGGTCAGCGTCCTGTTATTAATCCTGATGATGCACTGATGTTGTTAATCGATCATCAGAGCGGATTGTTCCAGACTGTCGGCGATATGCCGATGACTGAATTACGCGCCAGAGCCGCTGTGCTGGCAAAAATGGCAACGCTCGCCAATATTCCGGTGATCACCACCGCGTCTGTGCCGCAGGGTCCGAATGGACCGCTGATCCCGGAAATTCACCAAAATGCACCACATGCTCAGTATATTGCCCGTAAAGGTGAAATTAATGCCTGGGATAACCCGGAGTTTGTGGCTGCAGTGAAAGCATCCGGTAAAAAGCAGTTAATCATCGCCGGTACCATTACCAGCGTTTGTATGGCATTCCCGGCGATCAGCGCCGTGGCTGACGGTTATCAGGTGTTTGCGGTAATTGATGCTTCCGGTACCTATACCAAGATGGCTCAGGAAATCACCCTGGCGCGCGTTGTCCAGGCTGGTGTGGTACCGATGGATACTGCAGCGGTGGCCTCTGAACTGCAAAAAACCTGGAACCGTGCGGATGCGGCAGAATGGGCACAGGCGTACACACAGATTTTCCCGGCCTATCAGTTACTGATTGAGAGCTATACCAAAGCGCAGGACGTTGTAAATAACAACGAGATTTTAGATTCACAGCGCTGATATAAAAAAACGGATGAGCGCACTGCTGCGCTCATCTCAGGCCGTTGACAAACCTGCAAGGGTTGGCAACGACCGACAGGGGTTGTAAAAATAAACCAGGAAAATCAATTTATTGATTTTCGGCTGATAACACAAAGCAGGAAAAACCACGTTTTATCCTGCTTTGTCTGCAATCACGGATGAGCACAGCAATGTGCTCATCCGCTTCAGAGAAAAGACCGGAGGGAGAAATTAATCCTGCTCTTCTTCCCCGTCATCCTCCTCTTCCGTCACCGGCTCAGGCAATGCTTCCGGTGCCGGCGTTGGTTCCGGCTGGCCGAAGCCGCGCAATCCCACCACATGCACATGTTCCTGATTATTGAAGACTTTACGTACCAGTTTGTACGTTGTGCCTTTCTCCGGACTGATATTTTCTGGTGCCGCAATAATCAGCTGCATCTGTAAGCGATCGCACAGCTCAAACAGGGTGGCTATAGATTTCGCATCCAGACGCGCTGCTTCATCCAGGAACAGCAGACGGCACGGCGAAATATCTTTGCTGCGCAGACGGCGGGATTCTTCTTCCCAGCTCTGCACCACCATCACCAGAATGGACATCCCGGTACCAATCGCCTCACCGGTGGATAACGCGCCGCTCTCGGCTTTCAGCCAGCCGTCAGAACCACGGTTGACTTCCACTTCCAGCTCGAGATAGTTACGGTAATCCAGCAGTTCCTCACCGATGGTCTGCGGCAGACGCTGCCCCATATCCACCTGCGGGTTCAGACGCTGATAGAGTTTCGCCATCGCTTCAGAGAAGGTCAGACGCTGGCTGGCGAACAGGTCCTGATGCTGCTCGTGCTCTTCGGACAGCACATCCAGCAGTATCGCGTGGCTTTCGCGGATATTCACATTCAGGCGCACCCCTTTGACCTGACCGAATGCCACGGCCTGCAGGCCCTGGTTAAGCATGCGGATACGGTTCTGTTCGCGCTGAATAGTTTTGCGGATGATATTGGCCACACTTTTCGAGCTGATCGCCAGTTTCTGTTCACGGGCGGTCAGTTCGTCGGTCAGCCGTGCCAGCTCGATTTCCATCTGTTCAATAGCGTCAATCGGATCATCAGTTTTGATAATATCCTGGCGGATACGTTCGCGCAGGTGGCGGTACACTTCGATAAAGAACTGTACTTTGCGTTCCGGACGCTTCGGATCTTCGGACAGGCGCAGTGCATCACGCAGATGTTCGTTATCCGCCACGGCCTGACGCAGTGCACCGAGGGCTTTATCCGACATGGAACGCAGTGTGTCCGCATCTTCATAAGCCAGCTCACGGCGGTGGAGGCGGCGCTCAACGCCACTTTCTTTCACCATCCGCATCACCGCACACCAGCCCGCTTTGGCGGTCACGACCTGCTCGCGGAGCTGCTGGTAATCGCGCTCTGCTTTGCGCAGACGTTTTTGCAGATTATCCATTTCCGACTCGCCGATCCCCAGCTGTTTTTCCAGCTGATTGATACGGGCGCGGTTATGGCTGACCTGGTTGTACAGTTCATCACGGCGCACACGGGCACGCTCTTCCGCATTGGCATCCGCCTGAACACCAATTTCGCTCATTTCGCGCTCAAGTTCGCGCAGCATGTCCGATTTGGTTTCATACGAGCTGCGCAGTGAGGCCAGAACCTGATTGAACTCCGCGCATTTGGTCTGCTGCTGGCGCAGCATCTCACGTGTACGGGCACGATCAGACTCCGCGTGTTCCAGACGCTGACGCAGTTTGTCATTAAGATCGGCATTTTCTGTCAGCATGCCGGCGGATCCGCCGTAATTAAAGTGCTGACGGCGCTGCGCGACTTCTTCCAGGGCAAACGCCTGCTGACGGGCCTGCTGCTGCACCTGTTTCGCGTTTTCATAATCGCGGATCAGAGCTTCATGCTGCTCCGGATCACTCTGGAGAACAGCTACCATCGGCTCCAGTTTGCGCAGCGCTGCACCGTACTGCTGAATATGACGGGCGGATTCCTGTGCATCCGTCAGCGCATCACGGATCTCATCCGCGCGATCTGCCAGTGTTTCATCAAGCAGCAGAGCGGTATTCGGGATCAGACGGTTAAGGATGCTCAGATTTTCTTTGATCTGCGCATACTGCTGACGGGCAACGGCAGTCTGATCCTCAAACTGTGCCAGCTCGCGCTCCAGCTCATTACGGCGCTGATTCAGTGTGCGGATTTCCGCTTCCGGGTCAGCCTCAAAGGCCACTGAGATATTTTTGCCGACAAAACGGCTGAATGCCTGATGAGCACGCTGCATTTTCTGGACATCATAAGAGAGTGTCGCCAGGCGTTCTGCCAGCTCATCCCGTTCATGTTCCAGCACTGCCAGCTGATTTTCCCGCGCCGCACGGCCGAACAGCGGCACAGACGGGAAGCGGGAGTAACGCCACTGGCGATCGGTGCTGCGCACCAGCACCGCACGCTCCAGCTCTTCGGTGGTGAAGACGCTGTCATCAAAGGATTGCGGATCCCCTTCAATCAGATAGAGATCTTCCGGACAATCATCGAGGGCATCCAGCATCGGACGCACGGCGCTGAGATCCGGCACCACAATCGCATGGCGCGCCGGGCCGTATAAGGCGGAGAAATACGGTGCGTCATCAATCGTGATGTCGTCATAGATTTCCGACAGCAATATACCACCGAAACGCTCTGCCAGGCCAAGCATACGGCCATCTTCCGCGCCGCTCGGCTGACTGAGCCGTTCAATATCTTTTTCCAGCTGTGCTTTTTTCAGCGCGATTTCATCACGCTCAACAGTCACTTCGCGCTCACGCTCCAGCAACTGCTGCATATATTCAGTGACATCATTGGCGCTGGTGAACGTCTCATGAGACTGCTCACACAATTGCGTCAGAGCTTCCTGCGCCGCCAGCCACGCCGGGGCTTTGACGGTCAGGGACTGGATTTGCTGCTTCAGCTGCTCAGTCTGCTGACGCATTTCCATACGGCGCTCGCTGCTTTCACTGACACTGACACTCAGGCTTTCCTGCTGCGCCTCAAGGGTCATCAGCATCTCATCGAGCCCGTCCGCCTCAACCTGCTGCCCGATGCGTTTGCAGAAATCATCCAGCGATTTCTGCGCATTGTGCTGGCTGTGCAGACGCTGTTCCAGTTCGGATAACTGCTGGCGCAGCGGCTGGACGCGGTCGGCCATCATCTGCTGTGACGGCAGTTCGCGCAATAATTCACGGGCGGTCTGGTAAGCTTCACTGCGGCTGACTTCACCGACCACCGATTTCACCAGTTCATAGGCCTGAGAGAACTGGCTGTGTGCGGCCTGCGCCACACTCATTTTCTGCTCAAGCACTAACAGGGATTCGGTTGCCTGCTCTTCGCGGGCGCGGAAGGTTTCCAGCCATTCATCCAGTGAATCAATATCCAGCTGCGGCAGCTGACACACCGCTTTGGCGCGTTCCAGCGCCTGTAATGCCTGCTGATACTGAATGGCGCGGGTCTGCTGAACATCCAGCGCCTGCTGGTAATCGGCCAGTTGGCTTTTCAGCTCATCCACTTCTTCTTCCGCAACATGGTTGCGTTCTTCATATTCCGCCAGCTGTTCTGCGGCTTCTTCCGCCACTTCAGTCTGTTCTTCCAGACGGAATGTCAGCTCTTCGACATCAGCCTGATAACGGTCAATTTTTTCCTGCTGACGCATGGCCGTCTGCACCAGTGTCAGATGATCACTGGCTGCCTGGTAATCCGTTTCCAGATCGGCGGATGAGGCCGTCTGCTCCGCCAGCTCGCGGGACATTTCCACCTGACGGAACTGTTCGCTGATCAGCTGTTTGCGGCTGCCGAGCAGTTCCCGGCGCACAGAGAGTGCCTGGTCGATATACACACGGCGCTCATTGGCGTGACGCATATAATCTGCAGAAACATACGCGGTCGCTTCAGTGATCAGGTGTTTGAACAGGTCACGGTCAGACTGGGTAACGCGGATAGCTTCCAGTGTGATACGGTTTTCGCGCAGTGCCCCTTCCATATCCTGGAAGGCTTTGCGCACCCCGCTGTTCTCCGGCAGTAAATAGTCACGCAGGGAACGGGTGATAGCACTGGAGATACCGCCGTAGAGCGAAGCTTCGATCAGGCGGTAGAATTTGCTGCGGTCCCCTGCAGAACGCAGACGTTTCGGGATAACACCCAGCTCGAACAGAACCGAATGGTAATCAGTAATCGAGTTAAACTGTTTGAAATGCACACCTTCGATATCATCCAGGCGGGCTTTCAGGTCATTCAGCGGCAGAACCCGCACCTGGCGTTCACTCAGCTGTTCGCTGACAATCTGTGTCGGGGAATACTGTGTCGGTAATCCCTGAATCATAAAGGATTTGATATCGACTTTTTTATCACGTCCGGCAATCTGCTGAAGACGCACCCCCACCAGCACACGCTGATGGCGGGAGTTCACCACATCCAGCATGGCGTAGCACACGCCCGGACGCAGTTTACCGTGCAGACCTTTATCACGGGAACCGGATGTTGCCCCGGCTTCAGTGGTGTTACGGAAGTGCAGCAGGGTCAAATCCGGGATCATGGCGGTAATAAAGGCCGCCATGGTGGTGGATTTACCGGCACCGTTACCGCCGGACAAGGTGGTGACCAGCTCATCCAGATCAAAAGTGCGCGCAAAAAAGCCGTTCCAGTTGACTAACGTGAGCGAGCGGAATTTACCACGTTCAATCATTCTTCATCCTCCGCTTCATCCGTCGCGTTGTCATTATCAGATTCTTCATTATCATCGTCCTGATCCTCAGGGCGCGGGTATTTTTCATCTTCCGTCAGGGATTGGGCCTCACCGTCACGGATAAGACGCAGCTGCGCCTCACGCGGGTCATCCCCGCTGCGGACATCTGCCCCGAAGCGGAAAACGGATTCGGCAATCACAAACTGGCTGTTATCCGCAGAGACAAACGTGATCATGCCCAGGCGGCGCAGGCGGTTCAGCGCACCTCGGGTTTTTTCCAGTAATTTCTGTTTGTCCAGGTCAGAGCCGGTGGAGCGGTTATTCACCACTTTCAGTAATTTGGCTTCATCCGCCAGTGACAGCAGTTCCTCATAGAGCTCTGCCGTGGAGAAAATACCCTGGTTGGCGAGACGCTCCGGGCTGAGATACAGATAGCACAGCACTTTACCGACCAGCATTTCCAGTTCGGATAACACCGAGCGCGGGATCAGTGTGCTGGAACGCGGGCGCAGATAGAAGAACCCTTCCGGTGCACGGACCAGTTCCACGTTATAACGGGCGTAAAAGCCTTCCAGTTCATCCTGGAAATCCATCAGAAAGGCATGATTATCCAGATCATCCACGCCGATATGGCGGCCTGCGCGCAACTGGCTGTCAAGTTCCGGAAAAAGGTTGTTGGCAAGTGCCTGAGCCAGCTTTGCTGACATAAATTGTTCAATATGTGTCGATGACATGTGCCTGCACCTTCGCTCCGTATTCATTAATTGCTGACCATTCTGCCGGGATGCCTGAGAAATCAGCATCAGCCACCCCGAGGCGGACGGCCTGATCCACGATAATCCGTGCCACATCGAACTGGCGGCTGCGCGGATATTTCGCGAGGTAATCACGCAGAACTGCGCCCAGATCCAGCGGCTTCGCCTGTGCTTTATACACAGCCAGCGCAGTTTCCATCATGGCGGCAAGCTCTTCGTTGACCTCGCTGAACTCTTCATATTCCAGATCCGGCGGTAATTCCCCGGTCACTTCGTCATCACGCAGTGCCATCTCTTCGTCACGCATATCCAGCAGACGCTCCGCATTAGCCACATTAAGGGCCCACGGCGAGTCAAAATAGTGCTGAACAGAATGGCGCAGACGCTGCGAGAAAATACGGTTTTTATCCATATCGATAGCGGTACGGATAAATTTATGGACATGGCGGTCATAACCAATCCATAAATCAATAGATTGCTGGCCCCAGCTGATAATGCGGTCGAGCTTGGCCTGCAGATCAAAAATCAGTTTATCCACCAGTTCGGAGCCGGTGGCGGCACTCATATTGGCATCCTGAATACGCAGCAGGTTCGCCTGTAATTTGTCACCGGCGGCTTCGAGCGTATCCTGCAGTTCCCGCAGTGTGAGAGAGGTTTCTGACAGCAACTGTTCACAGTTGGCAATCGCGGCCTGCCAGTCCTGATTCAGCAGTTTGGCGATATCGTCTTTGACGCCGTTTTGCTGCTCATCCATAACGCGCTGCGACATATCAATGCTGTCGAAGATCTCCGCCACGGAATATTTCAGCGGGGCAAACACATTACGGTGCCAGTGGAATTCATCCCCGCCCTCTTCGGCGGCATCTGCCGCGCGGCTCAGTTCACCGGCCACAATCGAGAGCTGCATGGATAAACGCAGTGAGGAAAATTCACGCTGACGGATGTAATAATCACTGATGCCGATCCCGAGCGGGGTCAGCCGGTAAATCGCATTACCCTCAAAGATATCACTGGTAAAGCGGTTAAATATTTTCTGGCGCACCATATCATTGATGGCATTGTTCGCGCGGACCGCAACAGATTCCGTTGTCTGTTCAAAGCCTTTGCAGACTTCGCGGAAGGCATCCACCAGTTCCCCCTCGCTCATTTCACCGTCGATGCGCTCACTGTTGAGCACCGCAACAGACAGTAAAAAAGCCAGCCGTTCCGGCGGCAGCGCGATGGAGAAATCATTCTTTCGCGCCCATGCCACGAGTTCCGGGACTGTTTGGGTAAACTCACTCATTGTCCATCCTTCTGATCGGTTTTCGTGCCATAACGTGAATATAGCGGCCTAAGCTGATATAAGGCTCCTGACGGCAATAGCGTTGCTCCAGTGCCAGCAGCGCCGGGAAATCACGGTTTTGTAACTGGCGGCTCTGCAGATAATCATGGAAAACCCGCACGCCGGTTTTTGCCTCAATCGTCAGACGACAATCATCCAGCCACTGATAAACCTGTTCCGGCATAAGGGGATTCTGCGGCGATAACGAACGCTTGCGGCGGCGCTGAATTTCCGGGGTTGCCAGATGAAAATTGCCTAATATCGCATTTCGCATCACAAGTCCGTTCGCATTGTAAAACATTAACGATAATGCACCACCGCCCGCTATTATAGCGGTCAGTGCTTCAATTGCACCTTTTTGATCTGTGATCCACTCCAAAACGGCATGAAATAATACCAGATCAAACGCCCCTTCAGTGTGAAGTGCGATATCCTGTGCCGCACAATGAATAAAGGACATATTTTCTGCCACGCCGTCATCCAGCGCGGCCTGTTGTGCGCGGGCAATCATCTCTTCTGACAGGTCGCACAATACCACCTGATGCCCCAGCGCAGCCAGACGGCGGGAGAAAAAACCGTCACCGCCGCCCGCATCCAGAATGCGCAGCGGACCCGGTTTCAGCCGGGTCAGTAAGGCGTCCAGATCCTGCCAGACCACCGCTTCGCGGATTTGCCCTTTTGTTGTGCCATAGATATTGCGGGTGAATTTCTCCGCGATATCGTCAAAATTACGATCAACCATGAAAACCTGTGTTCAGTTCCGGGGGATATTTCGGGTCAGTCTGCGGCGGTTTCCCGCGCAATCCGGCTATCTTCAATTGTATTGCCGGGCAGAGCAGTGCAATATGCAAAGTCGGTAACTATTGTGTCACAGACGTGTCTAATGTCACCCGATTTGTGCAGACTCCTGCCGTTAACCGGTGATAAATCAATCATATTTAAGGTGCGCTCATGCTGTTTGCCCTGAAAAAATACCTCGGCGGTTTTCTGATGCCGCTGCCGTTTATGCTCCTGCTGATCCTGGCCGGATTACTGCTGCTGTGGTTTTCCCGATGGCAGAAAACCGGTAAAACCCTGATCACCGTGAGCTGGCTCGGGCTGGTGCTGCTCAGCCTGCAACCGGTGGCGGATGCTCTGCTGCTGACAACAGAAAAACCGTATGAAAAACGTTATGAGCTCATTACCCCGGCAGAAGTTCAGCAACAGGAACTGCGCTATATCGTGGTGCTCGGCGGCGGCTTTACCTATAACCCGGAATGGTCACCTTCCGCCAACCTGATCAGTAACAGTCTGCCGCGCGTCACCGAAGGTGTGCGCCTTGCACTGCGTTACCCGCAGGCGACGCTGATTTTCACCGGCGGGCCGGGCGCAAACAGTATCAGCAGCGCAGAGGCCGCAGCGCAAGTTGCGCAGTCACTGGGGATCCCTGCTGAACGCACACTGCCGCTGGTATTGCCGAAAGATACCGAAGAGGAAGCCGCCGAAGTGAAAAAAGTGGTGGACGATGCACCGTTCCTGCTGGTGACCTCCGCTAACCATATGACCCGCGCCAAAGCCTTCTTTGATGCGCGCGGCCTGCACCCTATCCCGGCACCGGCTAACCAGCTGGCCGTCACCACCCCGCTGCACAGCTGGGAAAAAACCATTCCTTCCGCGTACTATCTATCACACAGTGAGCGGGTCTGGTATGAAGGGCTGGGGCGGCTCTGGCAGTCAGTAAAATCGTCAGATAATGAAGGACAGGAATAGAAGACAACAAAAACGCGGGTTCAGAAGTGACCCGCGTTTTTGTTTATGACTGATATTTCTCAGCGGGCGGCAAACAATCTGCGCACGGTTTCAAGATCTTCCGGGGTATCAACACCGGTGCCCGGCGCTTCGGATGCCTCCGCGACATGAATTTTTTCACCGTACCAGAGTACACGCAGCTGCTCGAGCATTTCGATTTTCTCCAGCGGGCTGGTTTCCCACTGAATATAGCGGCGGATAAACCCGGCGCGGTAGGCGTAAATCCCGATATGGCGCAGGAAATTATCACCGGCGCTGTCACGGCTGTGCATGAAACGCTCGCGATCCCACGGAATGGTGGCCCGGGAGAAATAGAGCGCATAGCCCTGTTTATCCATCACCACTTTCACCGCATTCGGGTTAAAGGCTTCTTCCGCTGAGGTGATTTTTACCGCCAGGGTGGCCATACCGGCTTCGCTGGCTGCCAGATTTTCAGCAACCTGCGCAATAATACTGTCAGGGATTAATGGCTCATCCCCCTGAACATTCACGATAATCTCATCATCAGCAAACCGGTAGTGATCAATCACTTCCGCCAGGCGCTCGGTCCCGGACTGATGATCTTCGCGCGTCATACAGGCTTCGCCGCCCTCTGCAATCACGGCATCAAATACCGCCTGTGTGTCAGTAGCGACAATGACTCTCGCGGCACCGGAACGTTTTGCCTGCTCCATCACACGGACAATCATCGGCTTGCCGCAGATATCCGCCAGCGGTTTACCGGGCAGACGCGTGGAGGCATAACGCGCAGGAATGATAACTGTAAACATGGAGATTATCCTTCTGAGACCGGCAATTCGCGGGCTTCATTCTCTAATAAGACAGGGATATCGTCGCGGACGGGATAGGCCAGACGGCAGCCTTTGCAGATGAGTTCGAGATTTTGCTTGTCGTAGCTGAGTTTGCCGTGGCAAACAGGGCAGGCCACGATTTCGAGTAAACGGTGATCCATACGTCCCCCAATGAGATAAAAACGTTGGCTCAGAATAACATAAGCCCGGTCTCACCGTTAACTCTGTTGTTGCGATATCACTGAGATAATCGCGTTTTTACCCATATTACAGCGCGATCACATCGTTCGCTGCAATACCATAACTGCCGCGGGTCAGTGAGAATTCCACTTCCTGCCCTTCGCACAGTAATTTGTTACGGGAATTGGCGATCCCGTTACGGGTTACCCAGATATCATCGCCGCCGTTAACCGGGGAGATGAAACCGTAACCTTCTTTCGCGTCATACCATTTAACGCGGCCAAGTTGTAATTGTTTAGACATAGTATTAACTCCTTTTATATCACCAGGAATGGTATACACCCCATCGCTGGTTATGTCTGCTCCGGCCGGGCAACACGGGTGCTCTCTTTGCGAACAGCCACCCGGTAATGAGCAAAACATTATAGTTATTATTTTTTATTCTGATTTGCAGCCGGTCAGACACCTGCTGCAAAACATACCGTTTATCCGCGGGATCCGGTCATCCGCACCACAAGATTAACAAGGTGGTGTGAAAAAATTATGACAGCGGGATCAGAATATGTGTTGACACGCGGATTGGTTGCACAGTGAGATATGAAATACATCACAGAAATACAACTTTTTTGATTAAGCCATATTCAGATAAAAAGCGCAAGTCCCTTTATGCATTTTTTATGTGAGATATGACTTTATCCAGAATTAAATCGGCGGATTTTGCGGGAATGGCGGCACTGACCGGTAAATACCACCAGTCAGTTGCAGAAAAGGCAAAACATTTCACTGCATCCTTCTCTGTCATCAGGAGTGACTGACCGGGTTTTATCAGTGCGGAAAGCTGTTCAGGGCTGTAAGACTGGTGATCCGGAAACGCAATACACTGTGCCGGTGTCACGCCGAGGGAGTTCAGCGTGGCAAAAAAACGCGGCGGGTGCCCGATACCGGCCATCGCCACACACTCACCGATTTCAGCCGCCGGTTTACGGGTGCCGTCAGCCAGGTTAACAGCCTCTCCCGGCACCAGTTGCATAGCGGTTTCCCCGGGTTGTGCGGTACCACCGTTGACAATCACCGCATCCACCTGTTTCAGACGCCCTGCCCGTTCCCGCATCGGCCCGGCAGGCAGCCACCAGCCGTTACCGAAACGGCGTTCGCCGTCAATCACCACGATTTCCATATCGCGCTGTAGTGCGTAATGCTGCAAACCATCATCGGTGATGATCACATCCACCGGTGCATGCTGCAAAATAGCTTCTACCGCTGCGGCACGGTCTGGCGCGACCGCAACCGGCACACCGGTACGGCGGGCAATCAGCACCGGCTCATCACCGGCCTGTGCTGTCGTCGTGTCTTTCGTGATAAGCAGCGGATAATGATCCGATTTACCGCCGTACCCGCGGGAAACCACCCCGGGACGGTAGCCGCGGGCCAGCAGTTGCTCTGTCAACCAGATAACCACCGGTGTTTTGCCGTTACCGCCGGCAGTCAGGTTACCGACCACCACCACCGGTACCGGCATACGGCGGGATTTTTTCAGTCCGCAGCGGAACAGCAGACGCCGCAGACCGCTCACCGCCCCGTACAAAAACGAGAACGGCAGAAGCAGCCAGTAAAGCTTTGAGCGGCCGGACCAAATCTTATCGATCATCAGCAGTGCCGCTTAGTGACCAAACTGCATGTTATAGAGCTGTGCATAGATACCCGGCTGTTTCACCAGTTCATCATGCGTACCGCGCTCCTGCACTTCGCCGTCCTGCACCACGAGGATTTCATCCGCTTTCTCAATGGTGGATAAGCGGTGAGCGATCACCAGACAGGTACGGTTTTTCTGTAACTCATCGAGCGCGGCCTGAATCGCACGCTCAGATTCAGTATCCAGTGCCGAGGTTGCTTCGTCGAGGATAAGGATCGGTGCGTCACGCAGCAATGCACGGGCAATTGCAATACGCTGGCGCTGACCACCGGAAAGCAGAACACCGTTCTCACCGATTTCGGTATCCAGTCCCTTCTCCATCTTATTGATAAAGTCCATGGCATAAGCCATTTCAGCGGCTTTTTCAATCTGCTCGCGGGTGTACTTACCTTCTGTGGCATAAGCGATATTATTCGCGACCGTATCATTGAAGAGGTGAACATTCTGCGACACCAGCGCCACCTGACTGCGCAGTGATGCCAGCGTGTAATCGCGGATATCATTGCCGTCGATCGTAATGTGTCCGCTTTCAATTTCATAGAAACGGGTGATCAGATTGGCAATGGTGGATTTCCCGGAGCCGGAGCGCCCGACCAGTGCCACCGTTTTGCCTGACGGAATAGTGAACGACACATTTTTCAGCGCCGGGTTCTCTTTCCCCTGATAACGGAAAGTCACATTCTCAAACGCCACATCACCTTTGGCATCTTTCAGCACTTTGGTGCCGGTGTCTTTTTCCTGCTCCATATCAAGCAGAACAAACAGTGTCTGACAAGCCGCCATCCCGCGCTGGAACTGGGCGTTCACGTTGGTCAGGGATTTCAGTGGGCGCATCAGGGCAATCATGGAGGAGAAGACCACCGTAATGGAACCGGCACTCAGCGCTTCTTTAATTTCAGGGAAACTGGCGGCAAACAGCACAAATGCCAGCGCAAAGGAGGCAATGATCTGAATAATCGGGTCAGCAATAGATGATGCGGTAACCAGTTTCATGCCCTGGCGGCGCATATGGTTGCTGACTTTATCGAAACGATCATTTTCCACTTTCTGACCGCCGAAAATCAGCACTTCTTTATGCCCTTTCAGCATCTGTTCAGCACTGGCGCTGACCTGTCCCATGCCGCTCTGCATGTTTTTACTGATTTCGCGGAAGCGGACAGAGACTTTGCGGATAACAAAAGCCACAATCGGCGCAATAACAATCAGAATCAGCGACAGCTGCCAGCTGTTGTAAAACATAAGGCTGAACAGCGCAATAATATAAGCGCCTTCACGGACGACCGTAACCAGTGCGCCGGAAGAAGACGAAGCCACCTGTTCGGAATCATAGGTGATACGGGAGAGCAGTGTCCCGGTGGATTGCTGATCAAAGAAGGAAACCGGCATGCCCATCATATGCCGGAACAGGTTACGGCGCATAGTCATAACCACTTTGCCGGACACCCAGGAGAGGCAGTAGCCTGAAACAAAACTGGAGATACCGCGTAACAGCATCAGCCCCAGGATAATCAGCGGCATGATACGGAGAAAATCATTGTCGGCAGTGCCGAAACCTTCATCAAGCAGCGGTTTCAGCAGCGACAGCATAAATGCATCGCCGCCCGCATTGATGACTAACGCAATAGCCGCCACGATGATACCTGTTTTAAACGGTGCGATTGTCGGCCATAACCGGCGGAATGTTTGCCGGGTTGAAATATCAATATCTTTCATTATTGCGTTTACCAATACTAAAAATTAGCTGCCTATATTACCCGTTTACCGGCTGATCTCCAAACCATGCGCTGAACCAGCGGGCGGAGAGATGGGTACGGTAAGTCGCGACGGATACCTCATCAGCAAAAAAGGACACAGAAATCTGGCCGCTGTGCGCAGTATCATGCCACTGCACGCCGAGATTGTGATAGCGACGGCGTACTTTATCAGAAGGCAGACGCCACGGGCTATAGCGCGCAACAGAAACCAGTGCGAAAGCGGGATTTACCGCACGAATAAAAAATTCTGATGAAGAGGTTTTGCTGCCATGGTGCGGAACTTGCAGTACTGTGGCGGAGAGTTCATCTTTATACTTGATCAGCTGTTTTTCTGCCTGTTTTTCGATATCCCCGGTCAGCAAAACCTGATGTTTACCGTCACTGATGCGGATAACACAGGAGCCGTCATTTTTGCTCAGCTGATATTTTTCGTCCGGCCATAACACCTCAAAATACAATGACTGCCACAGCCAGCGCTCCCCGCGGCGGCAGGGTGTATCAGCCTGCGGAATATTGCCTTTGACCACAGCGGCAGGATAAGCACTGCGCAGAGAGCCCAGTCCCCCGGTGTGGTCACGGTGGTCATGGCTGATCATAATCCAGTCCGGGGTCAGGCGGTGATAACGCAGATAAGGCAATACGGTACGCAGCCCGTCATCCCGTGTCCCGAAGCGGTTGCCGGTATCATACACGACCGCCCTGCCGTCTTTTATCACCACCGCCGCCAGCCCGTGCCCGATATCCAGTACGGTAACCGACCATTCAGGCAGCGGAGTTTTCCGCAGATACAGACAGCAACTGAACACCATCCCCGGCAGCAGCAACGGGTGCTGCCGCCACATATCCAGCCTGATGATATAAACAGCCGCCCACATCAGTGGTATCCATATCAGAGCGATGTGTCCGGTAACCATCCACCCTTGTGCCAGAAACGGCAGCGGCCATAATGCCAGCGCCAGAGAGAAATCCGCCAGCGGCAGTGCGGGCCCGATCAATAACCCGGCAAACAGCAGCGGCACCGTCAGAAAGGAGATCACCGGTACCACCCACAGATTACTCAGAAACGACAGAATATTCACGCCGCCAAAGAAATAGCCCTGAACCGGCAGCAGTAACAAAAATAATCCGCATTGATAAGAGAGGAACAACCTGATATTGCGCCACAGGCGGGCAAAAGGTGTCAGCGGGATGAATACATTACTGCGGGAGAAAACGCCGGTGTGATGCCAGAACAGCAATGCGGTAACCGCAGTATAAGACAGCCAGAATCCGGCGGATAAAATTGTCAGCGGATCCGCCAGCAGCAACAGAGCGCCACTGATCATAACAAACTGATACGCCGGCAGATGGTAATGCCGCCAGCGCAGCAGATGCCACAACAGCAGCGCAGACAATGCCCGGCAGGCCGGAACCGCAAACCCGGCCAGCCAGACATAAGCAACAGCGGCACAGACTGACAGCACAGACGGAATAACAGGTGTCACCATACGCAGCGGTAACAGCAGCAACAATAACCGCCCGGCCCACCATCCCCATAACGCCGCCAGCCCGATATGCAACCCGGAAATAGCCACCACATGAGCCACTCCGGTTTCCTGCACCAGTCTGCGCTGCTCTGCGGTGATGCCGCGCCGTTCACCAAATAACAGCGCCGCCATCAGTCCGTTATGCGGCAGGTTATCCATTGCGGGAAGGTATGTCGCAATCATTTTCTGACGCTGATTGCAGTCTGAAGATAGTTTTTCACTGCGTCCCGGCGTCAGAGAAAACAAAACCCGCTCTGACAGTAAATATTGCTGCCGGTTTGACTGTCCTTCATTTAACTGACCGTGTACCGGCCTCAGTACAGGTCGAAATATACGCCAGACTTCACCGGAACATGCCGGTTTAAATGAACCTTTTATTTTTATATTAATAAAAACAGTATCATCATACATTTTATTATTTATATTAATAATCCGCCCTCTGACGGAATAATAGTCAGATGAGTTAATCATGACATCATGGATCATAATATCGATATTATCGGGTAGTTCAGCGGAAAAGAGTGATAATGTATTACCGATATGAATATTTACTGCCAGAAAAGTACCGGCAACAATGCGGATAAAAAAACTCAGCCTGGTGCGGATAAGAAAAAGCAAACAAATACCAGTGAATAACAGCTGGCTTTCTGCCGGTAACAACAACCGCGGAATCAGCAACAGCGGCATATGCCCGGTCACAACAGCAGCCGCAGCGTGCCAGAGCGGCAACGGACGGGGAAACAGATATTTCATCACAGCCATAACAGACATATTACTCACCGGGAAGGTAAACAGGCCGGTATTATGTTATGACGGGTATCACGTGTTATTACGATAATAGAAAAATGCGTGTCGTCACGAATTTATATTTCAGGCATACAAGTAATCAATTATTTTATGCGAGTCAACTCACAATTATTTGCTTAATTATAAACACTGTCTAATTTCCAATAGTATTTTATGGCGAACTGAATATGATGTCACCGGTAACCTATTATTAATAAACGAATTCAACTTGCCAACACCAGAACCTTACACAACCATAATTTATTAATACAATATTAACATTTTTATAATAATGATAATTTAATGTTTGCTGCAAAAAAAATGACGCCGGTGGCGTCATTTTTATTATCTCTGTCAATAATCAAGCATAGATATTTGCGCGGTCGCGTAACTCTTTGCCCGGTTTGAAGTGAGGAACGTGTTTACCTTCCAGTTCCACCTGTTCGCCGGTTTTCGGGTTACGACCTACCCGCGGTGCACGGTAGTGCAGAGAAAAACTGCCGAATCCACGGATTTCAATACGTTCGCCGTCAGCAAGCGTATTTGCCATATGCTCAAGGATCTCTTTTACTGCTTCTTCAACAACTTTAGCCGGAAGATGAGATTGTTGGCCTGCCAGCTTCTCAATCAGTTCAGATTTGGTCATATAACCTCCTGGACTACCCTGATTATCATAAAAGCAGACCGCTTGCGCGGCCTGCTGCTGCTTAATTACTCGCCTTTAGCTGCTTTGAAAGCTTCTGCCATTGCGTTGTTAGAGAAGCCAGCTTCTTCCTGCTTGTTCACAGTAGCGATAGCGTCTTTTTCATCCGCTTCGTCTTTTGCACGTACAGACAGGTTGATTACACGGTTTTTACGATCAACACCAGTGTATTTAGCTTCAACTTCATCACCAACGCTCAGAACCAGAGTAGCATCTTCAACGCGATCGCGTGAAGCTTCTGATGCACGCAGGTAACCTTCAACGCCATCCATCAGCTCAACAGTTGCGCCTTTAGCGTCTACTGCAGTTACTTTACCGGTGACGATAGCACCTTTCTTGGTAACAGCGGTGTAGTTGTTGAACGGATCTTCAGCTAACTGCTTAACGCCCAGAGAGATACGCTCGCGCTCTGCATCAACCTGCAGAACAACAGCTGCGATTTCGTCGCCTTTTTTGTATTCACGTACTGCTTCTTCGCCTGCAACGTTCCAGGAGATGTCAGACAGGTGAACCAGACCATCGATGCCGCCATCTAAACCAATGAAGATACCGAAGTCAGTGATTGACTTGATTTTACCTTCAACGCGGTCACCTTTGTTGTGAGTTTCCGCGAACTGCTGCCATGGGTTAGATTTGCACTGCTTCAGGCCCAGGGAGATACGACGACGTTCTTCGTCGATGTCCAGAACCATAACTTCAACAACGTCGCCCACGTTAACAACTTTAGATGGGTGGATGTTTTTGTTGGTCCAGTCCATTTCAGAAACGTGTACCAGGCCTTCAACGCCTTCTTCGATTTCAACGAAGCAGCCGTAGTCAGTCAGGTTGGTCACGCGACCGGTCAGACGGGTGTTCTCAGGGTAACGCTTAGCGATTGCGACCCAAGGATCTTCGCCCAGCTGTTTCAGGCCCAGAGATACGCGGGTACGTTCGCGGTCGAATTTCAGCACTTTAACAGTGATTTCGTCGCCGACATTCACGATTTCGCTTGGGTGTTTAACACGTTTCCACGCCATATCAGTGATATGCAGCAGACCATCAACGCCGCCCAGATCAACGAATGCACCGTAGTCAGTGAGGTTCTTAACGATACCTTTAACTTCCATGCCTTCCTGCAGGTTTTCCAGCAGCTGATCGCGCTCTGCGCTGTTTTCTGACTCGATAACTGCACGACGGGAAACAACCACGTTGTTGCGTTTCTGATCCAGCTTGATTACTTTGAACTCAAGCTCTTTGCCTTCCAGATGCGTGGTGTCACGAACAGGACGCACGTCAACCAGTGAACCCGGCAGGAACGCACGGATGCCGTTCAGTTCGACAGTGAAACCGCCTTTAACTTTACCGTTGATAACACCGGTAACAGTTTCAGCTTCTTCGTATGCTTTTTCCAGCATCAGCCATGCTTCGTGGCGTTTTGCTTTCTCGCGGGACAGAACAGTTTCACCGAAACCGTCTTCTACTGCGTCCAGAGCAACATCAACTTCGTCGCCAACCTGGATTTCCAGCTCGCCCTGAGCATTTTTGAACTGTTCTACCGGGATAGCAGATTCTGATTTCAGACCTGCGTCAACCAGAACTACGTCTTTATCGATAGCGACAACAGTACCACGGACGATAGCGCCCGGACGGGTTTCGATAGCCTGCAGGGATTCTTCAAAGAGTTGAGCAAAAGATTCAGTCATGTTTGATCTTCAAGTGTTTAAGTATTAACGTCCATTTAGCATCCGGCCGAATGGGGTTGCTTCACATACCTTGCAACATTCCTTGTCACAAAGGGGTGGCAGAAAACTGCTTCTTTGCCTTGTTCTCTGCCGGTAAAAAACTTCAACTTAACATTATAAACAAAAACGAATACAGAAACCTACTAAAAAACACGTTTTCAGTCAGATTTTCCGCAAATTTTGTTTATCATTCCGCCGTTTCTGCCAGTTTTTCCTTCGTATAACGAAGAGCTTCGGCAATAACGTCGTCAATTGACATGGTTGTTGAGTCCAGAATCAGCGCATCGCCGGCAGCCACCAGCGGGGCAACCGCACGGTTGCGGTCGCGGAAATCACGCTCTTCTATCTCAGCAAGAAGGCGGTCAAAATTAACACTAAAGCCTTTGTCCTGCAACTGCTTCATCCGGCGGTGGGCGCGCTCCTGCGCACTCGCGTCGAGGAAAATTTTCACCGGGGCATCCGGGAATACTACCGTGCCCATGTCGCGGCCGTCGGCAATCAGGCCCGGCGCCACACGGAATGCGCGCTGACGGCGCAGCAGAGCTTCACGGACACGCGGGAACGCCGCGATTTGCGAGGCTGTCATACCCACTTCTTCCTGACGGATAGCCCGGCTGACATCCTCACCTTCCAGAATTGTCTCAGGGCCGGTGTCTTTTGCCAGGAATTTCACATCCAGATTAGCCGCCAGCGGAACCAGTGCATCTTCCGAGGTGATATCCACATGATGATGCAGTGCCGCCAGTGCCAGAACGCGGTAAATTGCGCCGGAGTCCAGTAAATGCCATCCCATTTCGTTTGCCAGTGCGTGACAAAGGGTGCCTTTGCCCGCGCCGCTCGGGCCGTCAATGGTAATGACCGGAACATATACTGCCATGCGCGCTCTCCTGTCGCAGTCCGGCGGCCGTCACAACGGCCGCCTGAAAAAAGATGCCCGTATTATACGCATCTGTGACAGCAGAGGAAACGCCCTGCGCGCAGAACAGCGTTTTTTTATTCTGACAGTGCCGCCAGCTCACTGAAGTAGCCGGGGAAGGTTTTTGCCGTACAGCCCGGATCGAGGATCGTGACCGGGGTGTCTGACAGTGCCACCAGCGAGAAACACATGGCGATGCGGTGATCGTTATAGGTTTCAATTTCCGCATGCTGCAGTTTTGCCGGCGGGGTGACCTGAATGTAATCATGCCCCTCTTCCACCTGTGCGCCGACTTTACGCAGTTCAGCTGCCATTGCACTGAGACGGTCTGTCTCTTTCACCCGCCAGTTATAGATATTGCGGATAGTGGTTGTCCCTTCGGCGAACAGCGCAGTAGTGGCAATCGTCATCGCCGCATCCGGGATGGCGTTCATATCCATATCGATGCCGTGCAGAGTATCGCGGGTACATTCAATGTACGTGTCCGCAAATGTCACTTTCGCGCCCATTTTTTCCAGCACTGCCGCAAATTGCGTGTCACCCTGCAGACTGTTACGCCCGATGCCGGTAACCCGCACGGTGCCGCCTTTAATGGCTGCCGCCGCGAGGAAATAGGAGGCGGATGACGCATCCCCTTCCACCAGATATTCACCCGGGGACTGATACTGCTGTTTTCCTTTGATCAGGAAACGCCGGTAATCTTCATTCACCACCGTGATGCCAAAAGAGGACATCATCGCCAGCGTGATATCGATATACGGTTTGGAGACCAGTTCGCCCGAGATGGTAATTTCGGTGTCATTCTCTGCCGGTGGTGCGGCCATCAGCAGCGCGGTCAGAAACTGGCTGGATACGGAACCGTCCACACTGATACGGCCACCGGTAAAACCACCGCGGATCCGCAGCGGCGGATAACCGTCATTCTCAGGGAAATCAATCTGTGCGCCGCCCTGGCGCAGTGCATCGGTCAGATGACCAATCGGGCGCTCTTTCATACGCGGTTCGCCGGTCAGGGTAATGTCATTATCCCCGAGACACAGTGCCGCCGTCAGCGGGCGCATCGCCGTTCCGGCATTGCCGAGGAACAGCTCAATACCTTTAAATCCGCTGATCGGTTTGCCCTGACCTTCCACAATACATTCGGTTTTGTCGTCAGAAAGCTGATAACGGATCCCCAGTTCCCGCAGTGCGCTGAGCATATGGCGGATATCATCGCTGTCGAGCAGGTTGATAAGGCGTGTTGTGCCCGCTGCCTGTGCCGCCAGCAGCAGTGCCCGGTTGGAGACACTCTTGGAGCCGGGCAGGTTAATCGTCCCGTTAATGCGGGCGATGGGTTGTAACGTCAGGGAATCCATACGAAGTTATTCTCCGGTGTGTAAACATAAAAACGAAAAACGGGGCCGGATGCTTACCCGGTCCCAGAAAAATGTCTGCAAAAAATCAGCTGTGACGGCTTTCAAACTCCGCCATAAATTCAGCCAGTGCGCGCACGCCTTCATACGGCATCGCATTATAAATGGAGGCGCGCATCCCGCCGGCGACTTTGTGCCCTTTCAGGGAGACCAGTCCCTGTGCCTGTGCTTCGGCGAGGAATTTGCTGTCCAGTGACGGATCAGACATCTGGAACGGCACGTTCATCAGGGAACGGTTGGCCGCCGCCACACGGTTAATATAGAAATCACTGTGATCCACCGCAGAGTAAAGCAGTTGTGCTTTATCATAGTTGATCCGGGCGATTTCCTGTAAACCGCCCTGTTCAATCAGCCACTTAAAGACCATGCCGGAGAGATACCAGGCAAAGGTCGGCGGGGTGTTGAACATGGAGTCACATTCACTCAGTACGGTATAGTCGAGGATGGACGGGGTTTCTCTGCGCGCTTTGCCCAGCAGATCCTCACGGATAATCACCAGGGTCAGCCCGGCCGGGCCGATATTTTTCTGCGCGCCCGCATAAATCATCCCGAAACGGCTGACATCCAGCGGTTTGGACAGGATGGCCGAGGAGTAATCCGCAATCACGATTTTATCGCCGAAATCCGGCTCTTCATGGATAGCGATACCATCAATGGTTTCATTCGGGCAGTAGTGAACATAGGCTGCATCATCACTGAGCTGCCATTCGCCCATCGGCTTCACGCCGATACCGTCTTCCGATTCGGTTCTGACATTAATAATGTTCGGTGTGCAATATTTTTTTGCTTCTTCTGCCGCACATTCCGCCCAGTATCCGCCCACCACATAATCCGCTTTGGTTTTCTCGCCCAGCAGGTTCATCGGCAGTGCGGCAAAATGTCCGCGTGCGCCGCCGTGACAGAACAGCACTTTATAGTTATCCGGCACCGCGAGGATCTGACGCAGATTATTTTCCGCTTCCTTTGCCACCGACATAAACTCTTTACTGCGGTGACTGATTTCCATGACTGAGGTGCCGAGCCCGCGCCAGTTGCACAGTTCCTGCTCAGCACGGCGCAGCACTTCTACCGGCAGCATAGCCGGACCGGCACTAAAGTTATATACCTGACTCATTGACCTCACCCTATCTGTAAATTAATGCCCTGTATATCCATCATATGAATACGCCCTGTCTGTCGGTTTTATCACTCCCCACCCTTCGCTGCAACGCTTATTGCATGATGGGCGGTAAACCCTTTTTGTCGCCCGGCAGAATATCTGACTGCCTCTGACTATCAGATTGGGATATTATATAATGTATTTCCGGGGATTCATGACAGACGGCGGAAATACAGCGGAATAACCCGGTGGTAACTTTACATTCACAAAGGTAGCCGCTGACACGAAAAATCCGTATTATGTGCGCCTTTCTTCCCCGGTATTCCTGAGTCCGCGTGCAGCGGGCCGTTACAGCAATTGTGGATCCCATGACGCAAACACATACTTTTATTCCCGGCAAAGATGCCGCTCTCGAAGATTCCATCAGCCGTTTTCAGCAGAAACTGCAGCAACTGGGTTTCAATATAGAAGAAGCCTCGTGGCTCAACCCGGTGCCGAACGTCTGGTCCGTGCATATCCGTGATACTGACTGCCCGCTCTGCTTTACCAACGGCAAAGGGGCCACTAAAAAAGCCGCGCTGGCCTCCGCCCTGGGCGAGTATTTTGAGCGTCTGTCCACCAACTACTTTTTTGCTGATTTCTGGCTGGGCGAAACCATTGCCAACGGGGAGTTTGTTCACTATCCGGATGAGAAATGGTTCCCGCTGACAGAGGATGACTCACTGCCGGACGGTATTCTCGATCAGTATCTGCGCGATTATTATGATCCGGAAAATGATTTGCAGGGCAGCCAGCTGATTGACCTGCAATCCTCCAATGAGGAGCGCGGTATCTGCGCCCTGCCGTTTACCCGCCAGTCTGACGGCAAAACGGTATATATTCCGATGAATATCGTCGCCAACCTGTATGTGTCCAACGGCATGTCCGCCGGGAACACCCGCAATGAAGCCCGCGTGCAGGGATTATCGGAAGTCTTTGAACGTTATGTGAAAAACCGCATTATTGCTGAGCGCATCAGCTTACCGGCGATCCCGGAAGAGGTGCTGGCGCGTTATCCGCAGGTCACTGAGTCAATCCGCACCCTGGAAAGCGAAGGTTTCCCGATCTTCTGTTTTGATGCCTCTCTCGGCGGTCAGTATCCGGTTATCTGTGTGGTGCTGTTTAACCCGGCCAACGGTACCTGTTTTGCCTCTTTCGGCGCTCATCCTGATTTCGGTGTTGCACTGGAGCGGACTGTCACTGAGCTGTTACAGGGACGCAGCCTGAAAGACCTCGATGTTTTCACTGCACCGACCTTTGATGACGAGGAAGTGGCGGATCAGACCAACCTGGAAACTCACTTTATTGATTCAAGCGGCCTGATCAGCTGGGATCTGTTTAAACAGGATGCGGATTATGATTTCGCTGACTGGCAGTTCCGCGGCACCACCGAAGAAGAATTCACCACACTGATGGCACAGTTCGCGGCATCCGGCCACGAAGTGTATATTGCCGATTATGAGCATCTCGGTGTGTATGCCTGCCGTATCCTGGTGCCGGGCATGTCAGATATCTATCCGGTGGAAGATTTGCATATGGCCAATAACGCCATGGGTATTCATCTGCGTGAAACCATTCTCGCGCTGCCGGAAAGCCGTTACCGTCAGGAAGATTATCTCTCTCTGCTGGCGCAGCTGGATGAAGAAGGCCATGACGATTTTACCCGTGTCCGTGAATTGCTGGGCATTGCCGCCGGTAAAGATAACGGCTGGTCCACCCTGCGCATCGGTGAGCTGAAATCCATGCTGGCACTGGCCGGTGGTGATACCGATCAGGCGCTGGCCTGGGTGGAGTGGACACAGGACTTCAACGCCAGTGTTCTCAGTGCCGCACGGGCAAACTATTACCGCTGTCTGCATACCCTGCTGCTGTTAACGCAGGAGCCGGAGCGGGACACAGAACAGTACCTGCCGGCGTTTGCCCGTATGTATGGTCAGGAAACCCTGAATGCGGCGCTGGATGCCCTGAACGGCAAAAATTGTTTCTTCGGGTTATGTGCATCAGATAATAATTTAACGGCATTTCCTGCTCATCAGGCACTGCTGGCAGCTTATGAAAAACTGCAAAAAGCAAAAGCGCATTTTTGGCCAAACGATAAAAATGCGATTTAATCGTCGTAAATAGCAATAAACGTAAATATTAGGTTAATTTGTTCGTTTTAAGTAACACAAAAACGACAAGTTAACCTGATTTTTTACTTTAATTAAATAAAAAACAAAAAATAAAAATATATTACAATTTTTAAAAAATTGTTTTTCCTTTATATACATAAACTTACATTGATTTTTCAACTTTTTTCAGGGTATTTGACGATTCTCTTGAACGCCTTTATGATCCACATCAAGTTTAATTTTTTCACCCTTTGTTACTATCATTGCGTGCTATAATTATTTGGAATCAAGAGACAGTTAGCATTATGAAAACTGACGCACTTTTTAATTTATTATCTCCTGCCGATATGGCACATGTTGCAGACGATGTGGGTGTCTATAAAGCAACGAAAGCCCCTCACATCACATACTTATCTGCATTTATGGCAGGAATATTCATCTCAGTAGGTTTTGTCTTTTATATTACAGCCACCACCGGTACCGCAGGCATAGTGCCTTTTGGTATCGCTAAACTTATCGGTGGTTTATGTTTCTCGCTCGGTCTGATGCTGGTTGTGGTTTGCGGGGCTGACTTATTCACCTCCACCGTATTAACCAGCGTGGCAAAAGCCACCGGGCGTATCACCTGGGGACAGATGTTTGCAAACTGGACCCGCGTGTATTTCGGTAACCTGGTCGGCGCCCTCTTCTTTGTCGCCCTCATCTGGTACGCCGGACAGTATATGGCAGCCGACGGGCTGTGGGGATTAAATATCCTGCAAACAGCGGATCATAAGCTTCATCACACCTTTATTGAAGCCGTCTGTCTCGGGATTCTGGCAAACTTAATGGTTTGTCTGGCGGTATGGATGAGCTACGCAGGCCGTAGTCTGACCGATAAACTTTTAGCTTTAGTCTTACCTATCGGTATGTTTGTTGCCAGCGGATTTGAGCACAGTATCGCCAATATGTTTATGATCCCGATGGGGATTGCGATTAAAAATTTTGCACCTTCTGAATTCTGGACTATGGTTGGTTCGTCGCCTGAACAGTTTCCGTCCCTGACAGTTTCTGATTTCGTGATTAACAACCTGATTCCGGTCACCATCGGCAACATTATTGGTGGTGCAGTTTTAGTAGGTCTGACTTATTGGCTGATTCATTTACGCGGTGACCAGAAGCATTAATCTCTGTTTATCACGACTGAATTTCTAAGTTCCATTGTTAAAAGGTAAAGTATCATGTCAGAATTAAATGAAAAATTCGCTTCAGCATGGCAAGGCTTTAATCTGGGTGACTGGTCACAGGAAGTTAACGTCCGTGACTTTATCCAGAAAAACTACACCCCATATGAAGGCGATGAGTCTTTCTTAGCGGGCGCTACAGAGGCAACAACTGCTCTGTGGGCGAAAGTTATGGAAGGCATCAAAATCGAAAACAGTACCCACGCTCCTATCGATTTTGACACTGATCTGCCGTCTACTATCACTTCTCACGATGCCGGTTACATCGACCAGTCTTTAGAAAAAGTCGTTGGTCTGCAGACTGAAAAACCTCTGAAACGTGCAATGCTGCCGTTCGGTGGTATCCGTATGATCGAAGGTTCATGCAAAGCCTACGGCCGCGAAATGAACCCGGAAATCGAAAAAATCTTCACCGAATACCGTAAAACGCACAACCAGGGTGTGTTCGACGTTTATACTCCGGACATCATCCGCTGCCGTAAATCCGGTGTTCTGACCGGTCTGCCTGACGCATACGGCCGTGGTCGTATCATCGGTGACTACCGTCGTGTTGCACTGTACGGTATCGACTTCCTGATGAAAGACAAATTCGCACAGTTCACTTCTCTGCAGGCTAAATTAGAAAGCGGCGAAGATCTGCGTGAAACTATCCAGCTGCGTGAAGAAATCGCAGAACAGCACCGTGCATTAGGCCAGATGAAAGAAATGGCTGCCAAATACGGTCTGGATATCTCCCGTCCTGCTGCTAACGCTCAGGAAGCTGCACAGTGGACTTACTTCGGCTACCTGGCTGCTGTTAAGTCTCAGAATGGTGCTGCAATGTCCTTCGGCCGTGTTTCCACATTCCTGGACGTTTACATTCAGCGTGACCTGGAACAAGGTAAAATCACCGAAGTTGAAGCTCAGGAAATCGTTGACCACCTGATCATGAAACTGCGTATGGTCCGCTTCCTGCGTACCCCTGAGTATGATGAACTGTTCTCCGGTGACCCAATCTGGGCAACAGAATCACTGGCAGGTATGGGTACCGACGGCCGTACTCTGGTAACCAAAAACAGCTTCCGTTTCCTGAACACCCTGTACACCATGGGTCCTTCACCGGAACCAAACATGACCATCCTGTGGTCTGAAAAACTGCCTCTGAACTTCAAACGTTATGCAGCTAAAGTGTCTATCGATACCTCTTCTGTACAGTATGAGAACGATGACCTGATGCGTCCTGACTTTGATAACGATGACTACGCAATCGCATGCTGCGTGAGCCCGATGGTTGTCGGTAAACAAATGCAGTTCTTCGGTGCCCGTGCAAACATGGCTAAAACCCTGCTGTATGCAATCAACGGCGGTGTTGACGAAAAACTGAAAATCCAGGTTGGTCCTAAACACGAACCAATTCACACAGATGTTCTGGATTATGATGTTGTTATGGCTCGTCTGGATGAATTCATGGACTGGCTGGCAACTAACTATGTAACTGCACTGAACTGCATCCACTATATGCACGACAAGTACAGCTACGAAGCAGCTCTGATGGCTCTGCATGACCGTGACGTATATCGTACTATGGCATGTGGTATCGCAGGTCTGTCTGTTGCAGCTGACTCCCTGTCTGCTATTAAATATGCGAAAGTAAGCCCGATTATTGACGAAAGCGGCCTGGCTGTTGACTTCAAAATCGAAGGCGAATATCCGCAGTTCGGTAACAACGACTCCCGTGTTGATGACATCGCATGTGACATCGTTGAACGTTTCATGAAGAAAATTCAGAAACACCACATGTACCGTAACGCGGTTCCTACACAGTCAATTCTGACCATCACTTCTAACGTTGTGTATGGTAAGAAAACCGGTAACACTCCGGACGGCCGTCGCGCAGGCGCTCCGTTCGGACCAGGTGCTAACCCTATGCACGGCCGTGACCAGAAAGGTGCTGTTGCCTCTCTGACTTCCGTTGCTAAACTGCCGTTTGCTTACGCGAAAGATGGTATTTCTTACACCTTCTCTATCGTACCAAACGCATTAGGTAAAGATGACGATGTTCGTCGTACTAACCTGGCAGGCCTGATGGATGGTTACTTCCACCACGAATCAAGCATCGAAGGTGGTCAGCACCTGAACGTGAACGTAATGAACCGTGAAATGCTGTTAGAAGCAATGGAAAATCCTGAGAAATATCCTCAGCTGACTATCCGTGTTTCAGGCTACGCAGTTCGTTTCAACTCACTGACTAAAGAACAGCAGAAAGACGTTATTACCCGTACATTCACAAAATCCATGTAATTTGTGCGGTAACCATTTGCTGTCTTATTAAAATGACATAAACTAAAAGGCCCCTCTGTTTCGGGGCCTTTATTATAACTGGTCAGTTTTGGAGTAATCCTGTCATGTCAGTATTAGGTCGTATTCACTCATTTGAATCCTGCGGGACCGTTGATGGCCCGGGCATTCGTTTTATCGTCTTTTTCCAGGGCTGTCTGATGCGTTGCCTGTATTGTCATAACCGCGATACATGGGATCTGCATGACGGTCAGGAAGTCACTGTGGACGAGTTAATGAAAGAAGCGGTCACATACCGCCACTTTATGAATGCATCCGGCGGCGGTGTGACAGCATCCGGTGGTGAAGCGATACTGCAGGCTGAGTTCGTGCGTGACTGGTTCCGTGAGTGTAAAAAAGAAGGTATTCACACCTGCCTGGATACCAATGGTTTTGTCCGCCGTTATGACCCGGTCATTGACGAGCTGATGGAAGTAACCGATTTGGTTATGCTGGATTTAAAACAACTCGATGACAGCATCCACCAGAATTTAGTCGGCGTATCCAATCACCGCACATTACAGTTCGCCCGTTATCTCGCTGAACGCAATCAGAAAACCTGGGTACGCTATGTCGTCGTGCCGGGCTGGTCTGATGATGAGCATTCCGCCCACCTTCTCGGTGATTTCACCAAAGATATGAAGAATATCGAGAAGATTGAACTGCTGCCTTACCACGAGTTAGGAAAGCATAAATGGACGGCAATGAATGAAGAATACAAACTTGATGGTGTTAAGCCGCCGTCAAAAGAGACCATGGAAAAAGTGAAATCCATCCTGGAAAGCTATGGTCATAAAGTGATGTATTAAGTTATCTCACTGCTATTTCTGACAGCACACCCCGGTGTGCTGTTTTTATTTGTATCCCCCCTGTTCGTTTATCTTTTGTTTTACTTACCGGGCGGCGTCTGAAACCGAAGAAGAATAAAATTTAAGATTTAAAAACCAATAAAATACATCTCCTAGCAGAGCCGGAAATAACTAAATCTGCAACCTAAACAGAAAATATAGTCAGCCTGTAATCTTATTTATACTGTTTCCGGTTGTTTTCTGACACTTTTTTCCTGCCAGTTTTTTATCCTGACCTTTTGGCAACAATGGATAATCAACACATGTACAAGATCTCCGGCTCACCTTCTTTACCCGATTCTGTCAGTCCCCCGGAAATATCATCGCCCCCGCTTTCTTCCGATGCCACAGCCGCATTCCCGGGGCTGATAACAGACCGGCAAACCGTCATTTCACAGACAGGTATCGCTGCAGAGCATCTTGCCCCGCTTCAGGCATTAGCTGAAAAGCAGCAACTGGTGATCAGCTTCCGTCCGGTTGAGGCGACCGCAACCGGCCTTATCAGTGCCGGTTACCCGACCAAAAATTTTAATATCAAAGGGAAAAGTGCCAACTGGGGGCCGATGGCCGGCTTTATTCCGGTTGATCAGTTTTACAGTAAACTGTGCGGACAGAAACATAAGACTGAACTGATGAACAGGAAAGTCGCAGAATGCCTGCGGGATGGGCATGCTATCGCAGATAATCTGCAAATAACCGGTTCGCGTATAAACGAACTGGTTGATATGGGATTACTTACCCGCCATCAGCCGGATAAAAACGGATTTATCACACTCGAAAGCAAGTCGCCTCATGGTCATCTGCATTTATTCACCGCGAAACCGGCTGAAAATGATTTATATGCTATCTATGTGCAGAAAGATGATACACCGGTACGTGTTCTCTGTTCCCCGCAGCTGAATAAACCACTGACCGCTGACTATGACCTGATGATTGTGGCTCCCCGTACGGAAGATTTCGGCAGTCAGGATATTCCGTATAACCCGGATGTCAGCGCAGACGCATTTGCGGAGAAACGGCCTTATCTGCTGCGCCGCGGGTCGACAAAAGAGATTATCCGCCGTGAATTACTGGAGAGGGAAGATCCTCATTTTGGTAATAACACCCCGAGAATCACCGCGCTGATCCTACAGATTAATGCAGTTCTGTTTCGCGGGGAAGGCAGAGAAGTCGTGCATCACAGTATGGATGCCACTAACCCTTTTTCTGAGATGGGGGCCAATTTCCCTGCCACCTTTTTCCTGCCGGAGCCGCTGGACGGATTACCGCAAATGCTGCTGGCAAACGATATTGAGGGTTTGCGGACAGTGATCTATACACTGGAATGTCATGGCTTTATGGTACCCCATAACCCGCTGTGGAGTGATGAGATCCCGTCACTGCGCCGGGAAAGCTTTGAAGCTACCAGAAAACTGTTTAATACCCTGTGATGGTTCAGGGATATAAAAAATCCCGCAGATTTTCACCGGCGGGATTTTTATCAGATCAGTGACAACTGACCGGCAATCAGCCGATATGTGTCAGACCTTTCATATACGGACGTAATACTTCCGGAATTTCGATACGACCATCAGCCTGCTGATAGTTTTCCATGATAGCCACAAGGGTACGGCCGACAGCCAGACCGGAGCCGTTCAGGGTATGAACCAGCTGTGGTTTTTTATCATCTTTACCACGGAAGCGAGCCTGCATACGGCGCGCCTGGAAATCCCAGCAGTTAGAGCAGGATGAGATTTCACGGTAGGTGTTCTGCGCCGGAACCCAGACTTCGAGGTCATAGGTTTTACGGGAACCGAAGCCCATATCGCCGGTGCACAGCAGCACTTTACGGTATGGCAGGTTCAGCAGCTGTAATACTTTCTCAGCGTGGCCGGTCAGTTCTTCCAGAGCTTCCATGGATTTTTCCGGATGCACAATCTGAACCAGCTCAACCTTGTCAAACTGGTGCATACGAATCAGACCACGGGTATCACGGCCATACGAACCCGCTTCGGAACGGAAGCACGGTGTATGAGCGGTCATACGCAGCGGCAGATCAGCTTCATCCAGAATTTCGTCACGGACCAGGTTGGTGACAGGCACTTCGGCTGTCGGGATCAGCGCATAGCTGCTGGTTTCCGCTTCTTCTTCCAGTGGTTTGGTATGGAACAGGTCACCGGCAAATTTCGGTAACTGACCGGTACCGTACAGCGTATCGTGGTTAACCAGATACGGTACATAGATTTCCTGATAGCCGTGCTGTTCTGTGTGCAGATCCAGCATGAACTGTGCGATAGCGCGATGCAGGCGGGCAATCTGGCCTTTCATCACGACGAAACGCGCACCGGTCAGTTTGACGGCAGCCGGGAAATCCAGGCCATCAGTCATTTCGCCCAGTGAAACGTGATCGCGCACTTCGAAATCATACTGCTTAGGTGTGCCCCAGCGGCTGACTTCAGGGTTATCGCTGTCATCTTTACCAAACGGCACTTCGTCTGCCGGAAGGTTAGGAATATTCAGAGCAATGGTGCGTAACTCGGCCTGCACTTCATCCAGCGCAGATTTGGCAGCATCCAGTTTATCCCCTAACAGGTTCACTTCACGGCGCACTGCTTCAATGTCTTCACCGCGGGCTTTCGCTTCACCAATGGACTTCGATCGGGAGTTGCGTTCAGCCTGCAGAGTTTCAGTTTCAACTTGTAAAACCTTGCGGCGCTCTTCGAGAGTGCGCAGCGTGTCCACATCCAGGGTAAAACCCCTGCGAGCCAGTTTTTCGGCAACCGCGTCCAGCTCATTACGCAGTAAATTTGGATCGAGCATGCTATTCCTGTGCTTGTTGTTATAACGTGAGTGTCAGTAACGGAGATGCAACCGGCGAAAAGTGTTTTCCTGCTTTCCGGCAGTGCGGCTGTTATTAACGCAACTGTGAAACGTCTTAATCCGCCCGGAAACCCGCACTGTATGCAGGATGAACATTCTGAGTGTTTTAAGCCATTTACCTATTCTTACATTTCACACCTTACCGCAACAGCGGCATTAACGGTAGCGTTTTATCGGGCTATTTTGATCCTGCTCAGCAAGCCAGGCGAGTTTCTCGCCGATTTTTCCTTCCATGCCCCGGTTTGCCGGAAAATAGTAACGGGTATCACGCATTTCAGGCGGAAAATAGACTTCTCCGGCAGCATACGCATTCGTTTCGTCATGGGCGTAACGGTACTCTTTGCCGAGCCCCATTTCTTTCATCAGTTTGGTCGGCGCGTTGCGCAGATGCTCCGGCACGTCATAATCCCGCCCTTCTTTTGCGTCACGCATCGCCGCTTTGAAGGCGGTGTAAACGGCGTTACTTTTCGGTGCACAGGCGAGATAAACAATCGCCTGGGCAATCGCCCGCTCACCTTCCGCCGGTCCCACACGGGTAAAGCAGTCCCATGCTGAAATGGCGACCTGCATGGCGCGCGGATCCGCATTACCGACATCTTCTGATGCAATCGCCAGCAGACGACGCGCCACATAGAGCGGATCCCCGCCTGCGGTGATAATCCGGGCATACCAGTAGAGTGCGGCATCCGGTGCCGAGCCGCGCACTGACTTGTGCAGCGCGGAAATCAGGTCGTAGTAGCGGTCGCCTTTGTTATCAAAGCGGGCGCTGCGTTCCCCGCTGACTTCCTTCAGCAGTTCTGTGGTCAGAACACGTTTGCCGTCAGCACCGGTTTCGGCCATATCCGCCATCATTTCCAGCACATTCAGCGAACGGCGGGCATCACCGGCGACCAGTTCGGCCAGCAGTTTACGGGTCTCATCCGGCAGGACGATATTTTGTCCGCCCAGTCCGCGCTCAGAATCATTCAGCGCCTGAATCAGAACCGCTTCGATATCTTCCGGTGACAGGGATTTGAGCAGATAAACACGGGCGCGGGATAACAGTGCGGAGTTGAGTTCAAATGACGGGTTTTCGGTGGTGGCACCGATAAAGGTGACTGTACCATCCTCAATATGCGGCAGAAATGCATCCTGCTGGCTTTTATTGAAGCGGTGTACCTCATCCACAAACAGAATGGTGCGGCGCCCCAGATTACGGTTCTGACGCGCCCGCTCGATAGCTTCGCGGATCTCTTTTACCCCGGAGGTCACAGCGGACAGGCGTTCGATATCCGCATCCGCATAGTGGCCGATCACTTCCGCCAGGGTGGTTTTCCCGGTGCCCGGCGGTCCCCACAGAATCATGGAGTGGAGCTGTCCGGCGCGGATAGCCCGCGGCAGCGGTTTGCCCTCTGCCAGCAGGTGAGTCTGTCCGATATACTGTTCCAGTGTCCCCGGCCGCATTCTGGCGGCCAGAGGCTGGTAATCGTTTTGCGAAAAATCGAGAGAAAAGTTAGTCACTGACGCCTCATTGACGCTGATCGTCCAGCGTAACCCCCTTCGGCGGTGTAAAGGTGAATTTGCTCATATTCACATCAGTACTCTGCTGCCCTTTGAGCTGATAGCTGCTTTTCTGGCCATCCTGCTCAACGGCGGCAAACTGCTGAATAATACCGTCCGGAGTTACAGTGATAGTAAATAATTTCAGATTGCCGTCGCTGGTTTTCGGTTTCAGCTCAAAGCTGTCGCCTCGCTGGCTCACCATGTACTGCTGCCAGTCAGCCGGGTCGTTACGCGTGATCAGCATAAACGGGGTATTTTGTGTGGCATCTTTCAGCCAGGTGGCAGTAACCTGCTCAACAAACGGGTTATAGAACCACAGTGTTTTGCCGTCAGAGACCAGCACACTTTCATCCGGCGCGCTCATCTGCCAGTTGAACAGGTTCGGGCGTTTCACCCATAAATCCCCTGTTCCTTCCTGAACCAGTGCGCCGTCAGCATCAGTGACGGTCTGTGCGAAATTCGCATGGAAACTGTTCACTTTTCCCAGACGTGACTGAAGGTCACTGCGGGTATCTGCGTGTGCTGCACTGACTGCGACACCTGCCAGAAGGCAGGCTGTGATAAACACCTTTTTCATGTATGCATTCCTGATGATGCGTTCGGATAAATCAGACGCCGCCTTTGCAGGCAGCGGCGTCATTAAAAGTTATTTGAGGACGGAGCCAGTACTTCGCGGTTACCGTTATGGCCCGGTTCACTGACAATGCCCTGTTCTTCCATTTCTTCCACGATCCGCGCCGCCCGGTTATAACCGATGCGGAACTGACGCTGAACACCGGAAATGGAGACCCGCTGTTTTTCTGTGACGAATTGTACCGCCTGATCGAACAACGGATCCAGATCTTCCCCGCTGACAGAACTGCCGCCTTCTCCGTCATCGCCACCACGGGTGATATTATCGATATATTCCGGACGACCACGGGCTTTCCAGTCATTCACCACATCATGCACTTCCTGGTCACGGACAAACGCGCCGTGAACACGCAGCGGCGCATTGGCACCCTGCGGCAGATAGAGCATGTCCCCGTTACCCAGCAGAGATTCCGCGCCGCCCTGGTCGAGGATGGTTCGTGAGTCAATCTTACTGGATACGGTAAAGGCAATACGGGTCGGGATGTTGGCTTTAATCAGACCGGTGATAACATCCACTGACGGACGCTGTGTCGCCAGTACGAGGTGGATCCCCGCTGCACGGGCTTTCTGTGCCAGACGGGCGATGTGTTCTTCCACTTTTTTACCGGCGGTCATCATCAGGTCAGCAAATTCGTCCACCATGACCACAATATACGGCTCTTTTTTCAGAACCGGATGCGTCATTTCCATGCTGTCTGTCGGTTTCCAGAACGGATCCGGAATCGGCCGTCCCATGGATTCCGCCATCAGGATTTTTTCGTTATAGCCCGCGAGGTTACGCACCCCGAGAGCAGACATCAGTTTATAGCGCCGTTCCATTTCCGCCACACACCAACCGAGAGCATTGGCGGCGTCTTTCATGTCGGTCACCACCTGGGTCAGCAGGTGCGGAATGCCTTCATAAACAGAGAGTTCCAGCATTTTCGGGTCGATCATGATAAAGCGGACTTCTTCCGGTTTCGCTTTATACAGGATGCTGATAATCATGGCGTTTACGCCGACCGATTTACCGGAGCCCGTTGTACCGGCGACCAGCAGGTGCGGCATTTTACCCAGATCCGCCACCACCGGCTGACCGGAGATATCTTTCCCCAGCACCACAGAGAGCGGTGATGGCGTATCGCGGAATTCATCGCAGTCCAGCACTTCGCGCAGATAGACGGTCTGACGTTTTTCATTCGGCAGTTCCAGCCCCACATACGGCTTGCCCGGGATAACTTCCACCACACGCACCGCTACAGTCGAGAGTGAACGCGCCAGGTCGCGGGACAGGTTGGAAATACGCGAGGCTTTCACGCCCGGTGCCAGATCCAGCTCAAAGCGGGTGATCACCGGACCCGGTTCATAACCGACCACACGGGCTTTGATGCGGAAGTCATTGAGCCGCGCCTCAATCAGACGGGCTGTCTGCTCCATCGCAAATTCATCCACCGGCTCAATGGTACCCGGCGGTGAAGCCAGCAGATCCAGAGACGGCATCGGGGTGGTTGATTTCGGCAGCGGCTGGTCATTGCGGACCAGGAACGGATGGAACAGGCTCTCTTCCATCTGTTTTTGTAACTGTGCTTCCTGTGACGTTACCGGTGCCGCATTCTGCTGTGGTGCGGCAACAGGTTCAAAGCGCTGAGCAGCGGTCTCCAGTGCGGCATAAACCGGAGCCGGTTCTGCCGCAGGGGCGGTGACCGGTGTCGGGATAAACAGCGGCACTGCCGGTTCCGGATCCACCAGATCCTCCACCGGAGAGAAGGCTTTCAGTTCGGCCAGATCAGATAAAATAGCGTCAGCCTGCCCGCTGTAGCGCTGTTGCTGCATCTGCATAAACTGCGCCTGAAGACGCTGAGCTTCCTGCTCATCTTCATCGTCTTCTTCTGCCGCCGGGTGAACATCCGCTACCGGCGGTGCGGATGCAAAGGAGTGATGGCTGACCGGTGCCTGATAGGCAGATGCAGCCGGGATAAAGGCGGAGGATGTACCGGTGGTAATTTCCGGTTCAGTTACTGCCTGCACCGGCTCTGCTGCCGGAGACATGTCCGTCTCATCATCACCGTAGCGGTTACGCTGCTGCGTCATAAACTCATCACGCAGACGCGCCTGTAATACGTCGTCTTCATCCGGCTCAGTCTGTGCGGCCTGATGTTCCGGCTGATGCAGTTGTGCAAATTCATCCTGCTCACGGCGCAGACGTTCAAGTTCCGCGTCACGCTGAGACGGAATGCGGATGCCGTAAAGCTCGCGCCGGGTCGGGAGGCGCACCGGATTCGGACGCGGCAGTTCAGGGCCGAGCCCCTGTTTGACCTGTACGGCACCAAAAGCCGCCGCTGCGGTTGCTGCGGCCGCAGAGCTCAGATGTGCGCTGCCGTTATCACCGGTATCCGGCACATCAGGCAGGTCGAACGTAAAGACCGGTTCTGTACGGCCGCTTCCCGCAAACGGGTTTTCCCATTGCGGTGCTGCCGGTTCAGGCTGAATATCCGGTAGATTGATCGGGGCATTCAGGTCAACGGTTGTCCGGTAAGCATCCGGGACATCAAAACGGTAGTGTTCAGGTTCATCCGCAGCCGGTGCGGTGTGTTCCTGTTCAGCCGGTTCCTGTGCATGCACAACAGGCACCACAGATTCAGCGGCGGTTTCCGGATATGCGGAGAGATTCTGTACCGGGGTCAGCAGCGGATCGCTGTTATCCGCCGGATCCTCATAATGTGCCTGATGCGCCAGTTCCGCCGCATTTGGTGCGGAAAACAGCACATCGTCCGCATCATCGTATTCACGGTACTGTGCAGTCTGAGTCTGTGCCTCACTGTCAGGCGCAACAGCAGTCAGAGCTGCGGCAGTTGCTGTCTGCGGTATGTTGTTGTGCTCTGTCTGCTCATCCGTTTTCTCATCGTCGTAGTACTCGTCCTCATCGTCATATTCACGGTCGTCGTGATACTGATCGTCATAACGGTCACGGGAGTGATTGGTGATGAAGGTAATCGGGGAAAGGACCGCTGCACCGGTTTTTTCGGCGATGGTGATCCACGACCAGCCGGTCAGCAGCATCAGACCGATAGCCCAGAGACTGAGCAGCGCGAGTGTCGCGCCGAGGGCATTAAACCACGGCATCAGCGCAGAGCTGAATAAACTGCCGATCACCCCGCCTGCCGCGAAGTTCTGCATATCATCCACATTCAGGGATGCCAGGGCACAGGATGAGAGAATGAGTGTCAGCCCCCCGATGATACGCATCGAGAGTGAGAAAAAGTCCACGTAATCTTTATTTTCATTACTGCGGAAGGCCGACCAGCACCCCAGAATCATCAGCGGGGGTACGGTGTAAGCCAGTATGCCAAAGGCGGAAAAGAGAATATCCGCAAACCAGGCCCCGATACTGCCGGCCAGATTCTTCACCGGCTCATGCCAGGTGGTCTGGGACCAGCTCGGGTCTGACGGATTAAACGATAAGAGAGCAACCAGCAGAAAGACGGCGCACAACCCGATCACAATAAGGACGGCTTCCAGCAACCGGCGGCCGCTGCTGATTTTTCTGAATTTGATGTGTTTGTCTTCTGTATATTCCTGGCTCATGTCATTTCCTGACGCAACGTCCGGTTTTTTCCTGTCAGTAAAACGGAACAACGCTGAGGGTAGCTCAGCGTTGAAACTGTATGCATAAACAGGAGTGTAACTGATTTATCCCGTTTTGCACATGACGCAGGAAACAAATTAACGGGTCTTGATGACCAGACGGTTACTTTGTTTGACCTCTTCCATCACCACGTAAGTACGGGTGTCGTTCACGCCCGGCAGACGCAGAAGAGTTTCACCCAGCAGTTTGCGGTAAGCCGACATGTCCGGCACACGAGTTTTCAACAGGTAGTCAAAATCACCGGAAACCAGGTGACATTCCTGAATCTCTTCCAGCTTCTGCACGGCGGTGTTGAACTGTTCAAACACATCCGGTGCCCCGCGGTTAAGGGTAATTTCCACGAATACCAGCAGGGAGGCATCCAGATAGTGCGGATTCAGCAGCGCGGTATACCCGGTGATAAAGCCCTGACGCTCTAAACGGCGCACACGTTCCAGACACGGAGTCGGAGACAGACCCACACGTTTGGAGAGTTCGACGTTAGAGATACGGCCATCTTTCTGCAATTCGTTAAGAATATTCCTGTCGATTCTGTCAAGATCTTTACCCGGACGCTTTTTGTTATCAATCATCTCGTTATCTCTCTTATTTACTATTTTCCTACACCCATAACACTTCCTTTACCTGACGGAACAAAATCAGCATCGGAAAACATGTTTTCAGGCCAATTCTTTGCATTTCTGATTATTAGAATACGCAACCGGCGCCAGTTTACCGGAACATTCAGATTATTATCGCTATAGTCGTAAGCTGAAATTACCATGCTTCGTCATCAGGACAAACACATCACCGGTGTAACAGGATGTATTAACCCGACGGATAAAAATCTCTTACACTGATGTTTTCGCAAATGCGCAGCCGATTGTCAAAGCAAATGAACAAAAATCAGAACAACCTGTTGAAGAAAATGACAGAAAAACGTTTCGCTGACAAACAGGACGTGCTTTTGGTGTGATATTCAAACAACTTAGGAATCTTCTGAATAATCACTTTCTCGTACAATCGCCTGAAAATCTACTCATTTCCGGCTGATTTCAATTTTGTGCTCTGCCGTTTTTATTCCTTTTTTTACCCCTTCGTTTCTCCTACAATCCTGTACACGCTTTTTTGCCATTCTGTTAATGAGGTGTTCATGAACGCAACCCGACACAGTAAATTAATTATTCTGGGTTCCGGCCCTGCCGGATATACCGCTGCGGTTTATGCGGCACGGGCGAATTTAAATCCGGTACTGATTACCGGGGTGGAAGTCGGTGGTCAGTTAACCACCACCACCGAAGTGGAAAACTGGCCGGGTGACCCGGAAGGTCTGACCGGGCCGGTCCTGATGGAGCGTATGCAGGCTCACGCCGAAAAATTTGAGACTGAAATCATCAATGACTACATCACTGACGTGGATTTCAGCAAACGCCCGTTTACCCTGACCGGGGAAAATACCTATACCTGTGACGCGCTGATTATCGCCACCGGCGCATCCGCCCGTTATATCGGCCTGCCGTCAGAAGAGGCCTTCAAAGGCCGTGGTGTGTCCGCCTGTGCCACCTGCGACGGCTTTTTCTACCGTAACCAGAAAGTCGCAGTGGTCGGCGGCGGTAACACTGCCGTGGAAGAGGCGCTGTATCTCTCCAATATCGCGTCAGAAGTGCATCTGATCCACCGCCGTGACAGCTTCCGTGCTGAAAAAATCCTTATCAGCCGTCTGATGGATAAGGTTCAGAACGGCAATATCGTTCTGCACACTGACCGCACCCTGGATGAAGTACTCGGCGACCAGATGGGTGTGACCGCTGTCCGTCTGCGTGACACCAAAAGTGACGCAACCGAAGAGCTGCCGGTGATGGGCTGCTTTATCGCCATCGGCCACAGCCCGAATACCGGTATTTTTGAGGGACATCTGGATCTGGAAAACGGCTATATCCGTGTTCAGTCCGGCACGCACGGTAATGCAACACAGACATCCGTTCCGGGTGTGTTTGCCGCCGGTGATGTGATGGATCATATCTACCGTCAGGCGATCACCTCTGCGGGAACCGGATGCATGGCCGCACTGGATGCCGAGCGCTATCTCGACAGCCTCGCAGACAGCAAATAATCCAGCATTTTCAGGGCGCTATATCTGTAGCGCCTTTTCGTGTACCATGACATTATCCTGCTGATTTCAGCCGTATTTTTACTTATCACCTGCATACAGAAAAAATGGATAAATCAAGACAGTCAGAACTCGTCCGCTGGTTAAAACTTCAGGCGGCACCGGCCCGGCGATGGTTACGCCTCTCGATGTTGCTGGGTGTGCTCAGCGGTTTACTGATTATCGGCCAGGCCTGGTGCCTCGCTGTCCTCCTTCAGTCCCTCATTATGGAGCACGTGCCCCGCGAACAGCTCCTCACTCCGTTCACTGTACTGGTCATACTGTTTATTGCCCGCGCCGTTGTTGCCGCGATCCGCGAACGGGTCGGGTTTATCTGCGGACAGGTGGTGAGACGTGATATCCGCCGGACAGTACTGGATAAACTGGAACAGCTCGGGCCGGTACGGGTAAAAGGCAAACCGGCGGGCAGCTGGGCGACAATTATTCTCGAGCAGATTGATGATATGCAGGATTACTATTCCCGCTATCTGCCGCAGATGACCCTGTCCGCCACCATACCAATGATGATTCTGATCACGCTGTTCCCGATCAACTGGGCGGCAGCCCTGATTCTGCTGGTGACAGCGCCGCTGATCCCCGTTTTTATGGCGCTGGTGGGCCTGGGTGCCGCCGATGCCAACCGCCGTAACTTTCTGGCCCTGAGCCGCCTGAGCGGCGATTTCCTCGACCGCCTGCGCGGGCTGGAAACCATCCGCTTCTTCCACCGTGGTCGTGAGGAAGTGAAACAGATTGATGACGCCACCGAGGATTTCCGCTCGCGCACCATGGAAGTGCTGCGCATGGCATTCCTCTCCTCCGCTGTGCTGGAGTTTTTCGCGGCGATCTCGATTGCTGTCGTCGCGGTTTATTTTGGTTTTTCCTATCTCGGTGAACTGAATTTCGGCAGCTACGGCATGGGTGTCACGCTGTTTGCCGGGTTTATTGCTCTGATCCTCGCGCCGGAGTTTTTCCAGCCGCTGCGTGACCTCGGTACCTATTACCACGCCAAAGCACAGGCGGTGGGCGCGGCAGAATCCCTGTTTACCCTGTTATCCGCCGAAAACAATGATGACGAATTACCGGGCACAGAACCGCTGGCACCGGCAGAGCAGATTGCTGTTACCGCAACCGATCTGGTGATTTTTGCCCCGTCAGGGGAAAAACTGGCCGGGCCGCTGAATTTCACCCTGAATGCCGGACAGCGTATCGCGCTTGTCGGCCAGAGCGGTGCAGGGAAAAGTTCGCTGCTCAATCTGCTGCTGGGTTTTCTGCCGTATGAAGGCAGTATCCGGATCAATCAGCAGGAGCTGCGTGATATCCGCCCGGAAAGCTGGCGGACACAGCTGAGCTGGGTGGGACAAAACCCGCATCTGCCGGAACAGACCATTCTGGACAATATCCGCCTGAGCCGCCCGGATGCCTCTCCTGAGGAAATCACGGCGGTGATGGAAAAAGCCTATGTGACCGATTTTATTGATTCGCTGCCTGACGGGGTCAATACCGTGGTCGGGGATAATGCCGCGCGGCTCTCTGTCGGCCAGGCACAGCGGATTGCAGTGGCACGTGCCCTGCTCAATCCGTGCCATCTGCTGCTGCTGGATGAGCCTTCCGCCAGCCTGGATGCCCACAGTGAGGAGCGCGTGATGCATGCCCTGAATGAGGCGGCACATCAGCAAACCACCCTGCTGGTGACACACCTGCTGGAAGAAACCCGTGACTATGATGAAGTCTGGGTGATGGATAAAGGTCTGATTATTGAACAGGGCAGCTATGCTGCTCTGCAACAGCAACAGGGTGCATTTGCACAGCTGCTGTCACACCGGACGGGGGATCTGTAATCATGCGTGTTTTACTGCCGTTTTTAGCCCTCTACCGCCGCCACTGGTTTTTACTGACACTCGGGATCCTGCTGGCGATTGCCACGCTGCTCGCCAGTATCGGGCTGCTGACGCTGTCCGGCTGGTTCCTGGCCGGAACGGCGATTGCCGGTGTGCCGGGAATTGCCTTTTTTAACTATATGCTGCCTGCCGCCGGGGTGCGCGGTGCCGCTATCTCCCGCACCGCCGGACGCTATGCGGAACGGCTGGTCAGCCACAGCGCGACCTTCCGTGTGCTGAAGCATCTGCGGGTATTTGCCTTTGAGAAAATCCTGCCGCTGACACCGGGCGGTATTGCCCGCTTCCGTCAGGGAGAACTGCTCAACCGGCTGGTCGGGGATGTGGAAACGCTGGATCACCTCTATCTGCGGGTGATTTCGCCGATTGTTGCCGCGCTGGTGGTGATTGCAGTGCTGACATTCGGGCTGGGTTTTCTCGATCTGACTATCGCTTATGCACTGGGCGGGTTTATGACCTTCCTGCTGTTTGCCCTGCCGGTGGTGTTCTATTACGCCGGTAAGCCAATCGGCGTGCAGCTGACCACACTCCGTGCACAGTACCGCACCCTGCTGACCAGCGCATTACAGGGACAGGCAGAACTGACTATTTTCGGTGCGCAGTCCCGCTTCCGCGAGCAACTGGCGGAGACTGAACAACGCTGGCTGGTACAGCAGCAGCACCAGGCCGGGCTGACCGGGCTTTCCCAGGCGATTATCATTCTGGCGACCGGGTTTGCTGTTGCGCTGATGCTGTGGATGGCATCCGGAGTCAGTTGGCCGTACCGCGAAAGCGGCGCCATTATCGCTCTGTTTGTGTTCTGTGCCCTGGCAGCATTTGAGGCATTAGGCCCGGTGGCAGTGGCTTTCCAGCATCTCGGCCAGGTGATGACCTCCGCAGAGCGTGTATCGCAGATAGTCGACACCAAACCGGAAGTGACTTTCCCGGCCAGTGGTCCTGCAGCCTCCGCACAGGTCAGCGTCAGCCTCAGTGGTGTCGGGTTTACCTATCCGCGACAGCCGCTGCCGGTGCTGAAAGATATCTCCCTGACACTGCGTGCCGGTGAACACCTTGCCCTGCTGGGGAAAACCGGCTGCGGGAAATCCACCTTACTGCAGCTGCTGACCCGTGCATGGGATGTCAGTGAAGGTGAAATCCGCCTGAATGACCAGCCGATTGCCGCTTATGATGAAAATACCCTCCGGTCACTGATGGCAGTGGTTCCGCAACGTATTCATGTGTTCAATAACACACTGCGCGGTAATCTGCGGATCGGAAATAACGAAGCAACCGATGCACAGCTGAATGCGGTGCTGGCACAGGTCGGGCTGGAAAATCTGCTGGATAACGACCAGGGCCTGAATGCCTGGATCGGCGAAGGCGGCCGTCTGCTTTCCGGCGGCGAACAGCGCCGTCTCGGTATCGCCCGCGCCCTGCTGCATAATGCGCCGTTCCTGCTGCTCGATGAGCCGACAGAAGGCCTGGATGCAGATACTGAGCAGCATATTCTCGCCCTGCTGCGGGATATCGGCCGTGACCGGACCATGCTTATCATCACCCACCGTTTACAGGGCCTGGAACACATGGACACGCTGTGCGTGATGGACGGCGGGCAGATAGCCGAACAAGGCTCTCACGACGCGCTGCTGGCGCGCAGAGGCCGTTATTATCAGTTTGTGAACCGTATTCCGGTAATGACCGGGGGATCAGATGCCGTTTTATCAGCTGGATGAGGAACTTCTCTTTCCGCCTGTTGAACACGCGCTGACCGACCCGGACGGGCTGCTGGCCACCGGCGGGGATCTCTCTCCTTCCCGGTTGCTGCTCGCCTACCGGGAAGGGATTTTCCCGTGGTATTCCCCCGGTGAACCCATTCTGTGGTGGTCGCCGGATCCGCGTGCGGTATTGTATCCGGCGGAGCTGCATGTCAGCCGTTCGCTGCACAAGATTCTGAAAAAACACCCGTACAGGGTGACACTGAATCATGCCTTTGAGCAGGTCATCCGGGCCTGTACAGAGCGGGACGAGGGTACCTGGATAGGAGAGGATATTGTGGCCGCCTATATCCGGCTGCATCAGGCAGGACGTGCTCATTCGGTCGAAGTGTGGGATGATGACGCGCTGGTCGGCGGGCTGTATGGCCTGAATACCGGGTTACTGTTCTGCGGGGAGTCAATGTTCAACCGTGTCAGTAACGGGTCAAAAATCGCTTTTATGACCTTTTTTGCCCATTTTACCGGCCACGGCGGCAGGATGTTTGATTGTCAGATACTGAATCATTACACCGAATCATTCGGTGCGCGGGAGATCCCGCGACAGGCGTTTATCCGTCAGCTTTATCAGCTGCGTGATAATCATTTACCGCAGTCATGCTGGCAGCCGCAGACATTAGCACGTCCGGTGCCGTCACAACTACCGCCTTTTTTATAAAATCGCTGTAAACCAACAGGAAATGGTATGTTTCAGCCCGTTTTATGTTTCAGACGCGGTGCTTAAAAAATATCATTCCTTTACATAATCCCGGTTTTTCGGCATTATCTTGCGGTTTGAAAATACTGGTTATTAACATTAGAGGATTAGATGGCCAAAGAAGACAATATTGAAATGCAAGGCACTGTGTTAGATACACTGCCGAACACGATGTTCCGTGTGGAACTGGAAAACGGACACGTTGTGACTGCACATATCTCCGGTAAAATGCGTAAAAACTATATCCGCATCCTGACAGGCGACAAGGTTACAGTAGAACTGACCCCATATGACCTGAGCAAAGGCCGTATCGTCTTCCGTAGCCGCTGATCCCTGCAGGCCACGCCTCATAAAAAGACACCACAGGCAACGCACCGGAGTGCGTGTCCTGTGGTGATCGTTTCTGTCAGGCTACCGGGTCGCCGGATTTCTCTTTCAGGGCACTGAAGCGGTAAGTCAGTTCATCTTTCTTCTTATCAAGATCGATAATCACCGAACCGCCGTTCACCAGCTCACCGAACAGTAATTCGTTCGCCAGCGGTTTTTTCAGTTTATCCTGAATCACACGGGCCATCGGACGTGCGCCCATCGCCGGGTCATACCCTTTTTCTGCCAGCCATGTACGGGCACGGGCAGACACTTCAATGGAAACACCTTTCGCATCCAGCTGCGCCTGGAGTTCAACAATGAACTTGTCGACCACCTGAGCGATAATCGGCTGCGACAGCGCATTAAACCAGACAATGCCGTCCAGACGGTTACGGAACTCCGGTGTGAACACCCGTTTGATTTCCGCCATCGCGTCAGTGCTGTTGTCCTGCTCGGTAAACCCGATGGATTTACGCTGGGTTTCACGCACACCGGCGTTGGTGGTCATCACCAGGATCACGTTACGGAAATCCGCTTTGCGCCCGTTGTTATCGGTCAGTGTCCCGTTATCCATCACCTGTAATAACAGGTTAAAGACATCCGGGTGCGCTTTTTCGATCTCATCAAGCAGCACCACCGCATGCGGGTGTTTGATAACCGCATCCGTCAGCAATCCGCCCTGATCAAACCCGACATAGCCCGGAGGTGCACCAATCAGACGACTGACGGTGTGACGCTCCATGTACTCGGACATATCAAAGCGCAGCAGCTTGATACCCATTGCTTTGGATAACTGCACAGTGACTTCGGTTTTCCCGACCCCGGTCGGCCCTGCCAGCAGGAAGGCACCAATCGGTTTCTGCTCGTTCCCCAGACCCGCACGGCTCATTTTGATGGATTCCGTCAGAGCATCAATCGCCGGATCCTGGCCGAAGACCAGCATTTTCAGGCGGCTGTCGAGGTTACGCAGCAGATCTTTGTCACTGCTGGAAACGGTTTTTTCCGGGATACGCGCGATCCGTGCCACAATTGCCTCAATTTCACCGACGCCAATGGTTTTCTTACGGCGGCTCAGCGGCATCAGACGGGTTCTTGCCCCGGCTTCATCAATGACATCAATCGCTTTATCCGGCAGATGGCGGTCAGTGATGTATTTCACCGACAGATCCACAGCCGCCTGAATAGCTTTCGCGGTGTAACGCACATCGTGGTGTGCCTCATATCGGGCTTTCAGGCCGTTAATGATACGCACGGTTTCATCGGCAGTCGGTTCATTGATATCAATTTTCTGGAAACGGCGGGTCAGCGCTTTATCTTTGTCAAAGATATTGCTGAATTCCTGATAGGTTGTGGAACCAATCACCCGGATCTTCCCGTTGGATAATAACGGTTTAATCAGGTTTGCCGCATCCACCTGACCACCGGATGCCGCACCGGCACCAATGATGGTGTGGATCTCATCAATAAACAGAATGCTTTTTTCGTTTTTCTCCAGCACTTTCAGCAGTGCCTTAAAGCGCTTCTCGAAATCACCGCGGTACTTGGTACCGGCCAGGAGTGAGCCGATATCCAGAGAAAAAATGGTATAGCCTTTGATCACTTCCGGTACATCATCCTGCTCGATACGCCAGGCGAGCCCTTCCGCAATCGCGGTTTTACCGACCCCGGATTCCCCGACAAACAGCGGGTTATTTTTACGGCGGCGGCACAGCACCTGAATGGTGCGCTCCAGCTCCGCCTGACGGCCGATCAGCGGGTCAATCTGGCCTTTACGGGCCAGGTCATTAAGATTGGTGGTGAAATTATCCAGACTGTCCTCACCGCCGGTACTCTCTTCGGCAGCAGACTGTGACGGCTCATCAAAGGACGGGCCGCTCTCATTTTCATCCTCACCTTTGGTGGTGCCGTGAGAGATGAAATTCACAATATCCAGACGGCTGACATCATGCTTGCGCAGCAGATAAGCCCCCTGGGACTCCTGCTCACTGAAAATGGCCACCAGCACATTCGCGCCGTTGACTTCATTACGGCCCGATGACTGAACATGGAAAACGGCGCGCTGCAACACGCGCTGGAAACTGAGTGTCGGCTGGGTTTCACGATCATCCCCTTCCGGCAGCAGCGGTGTGGTCTGTTCAATAAAATGCTCAAGTTCCTGGCGCAGGATGGCCAGGTTAACGCGGCAGGCTTCAAGCGCCTCACGGGCTGATTTGTTACCTAATAACGCCAGCAGCAGGTGCTCTACGGTCATAAATTCATGCCGGTTGTCCCTTGCTTTGGCAAAGGCGATATTCAGACTGAGCTCTAATTCTTGATTGAGCATAGGCACCTCCATTCAGAGAAACAAAGTGTATTCTTATACCTTCTCGAGTGTACACAGCAACGGATGATCGTTGTCTTTCGCGTACGTATTGACCAGTGTTGTTTTCATTTCAGCGATTTCAGCGGTAAATACCCCGCAGATCCCTTTTCCCTGATAATGGATGTCGAGCATAATCTGCGTCGCACGATCAACATTATAAGAAAAGAACTTTTGTAAAACTTCAACCACAAAGTCCATAGGGGTATAGTCGTCGTTGTTTAAAACCACCTTGTACATTGACGGTGGCTGTATCTTCTGCAGCGCTTTTTCCCTGAGCGTGACATCCGTTTGTGATTCAGATTGATAGTGACTCATTGCTATTCCGGTTATAGAAAACGTACGCCACATCAGGCGTATCAATACTTAGCGTTATCTGTATCAAACTTTACAGGCCAATACAGTGTTGCTGTAAACAAAGGCTTGACGTTACCCTCTAATTCAATAGAGTATAAATAATGTACAACGTAACCAGTATATCCGCGTACAGCTGATACTTCATTACTGAGTATTATGGATCATATGGTGCATTGTGCAGCATTTTTCAATCGTTTGACAGATGAGGGTTGTAACAGTATGGAAACAGGTACTGTTAAGTGGTTCAACAACGCCAAGGGTTTCGGGTTTATCTGCCCGTCGGATGGTGGTGACGATATTTTTGTACACTATTCGACGATTCAGATGGACGGCTACCGCACGCTGAAGGCGGGTCAGAAAGTGAATTATGACACCATTCAGGGACCAAAAGGGCATCACGTCAGTGTGATTATTCCGGTTACTGAAGATGACGACACCACAGCGCCGTAACACGGTATTTAACAAAATTATGCGGATCGTCGCGGCAATGTCAATCGTCATTCCGCGACGTATTCGTATTTTCAGACTGTGCGCGGTTACTCCCGCGCCAGTGCATCAATAGGATCAAGTTTAGCTGCATTTCTGGCCGGCAGAAAGCCGAAGATGATCCCGATAGCGGTCGAACAGATCACCGCGCTGACAATCGCCGCAGGGCGGAAGACAAATTCCCAGTCCGGCAGTGCCATTTTGGCGGCAAAGGCAATAGAGTATGAGAGCCCGAGGCCGATAGCCCCGCCCATCAGACACACCAGCACCGCCTCAATCAGGAACTGCTGCATCACATCCCCTGCCCGCGCACCAACCGCCATACGGATGCCGATTTCGCGGGTGCGCTCTGTCACACTGACCAGCATGATGTTCATCACACCAATTCCCCCCACCACCAGCGAAATTACCGCCACCAGCGTCAGGAAGAGCTGCATGGTGGTCGTGGTTTTATCCACGGTTTTCACAATGCTGTCGAGGTTGTAGGTGAAGGTATCTTTTTTGCCGTGGCGCAGCGTCATCAGCCGTACCAGCTGCTCTTCCGCATTTTTGGTGTTGTAACCGTCGCGGATGCGCACAGAGATCATATCCAGATAGTTGCGCTGCATCAGCCGCCCAGTCAGGGTGGTGTACGGCATCCAGACCTGTAAGGTTTTTGAGTTACCGAACATGGATTTGCGATCCGCAATCACACCGACCACCGTTGCAGGCATGTTGCCCACCAGCAGCATTTCCCCGATCACATTATTCTGATGCGGAAAGAGTTTGCGTTTGGTATTCATATCGATGATGACAACCTGGGAGCGGCGCTCGTACATCTCCGGAGAGAACGCCCGCCCTTCGCCGAAACGCATGTCATACACAGTGAAAAAGTCCGGCCCGATGCCGGTGATACGGGCTGCAGAATCAAGATTGCCCCGGCGCAGACGCGCACTGTTCTCTATTTCCGCTGACGCCGCATAAACATACGGCTGCTGGCGGATCACATCCACATCGCCGGGCTTCAGAGATTGCTGATCCTGCCCCGGGTCACTGCCGAAATCTTTGCCGGGATAGACAAAAATGGTGTTGGTACCGATGGATTTGATATCCGACAACACCAGTGCTTTGGCAGCATCCCCGATCACCAGAATGGTCACCACGGAGGCAATCCCGATAATAATGCCCAGCATGGTGAGCAGAGTCCGCATCTTGTTGACCACCATGGCGCGCCACGCCATCAGCAGCGCTTCATTAAAGCGGCCGAGGAAACGGCTGAACGCGCTGCTTTTCAGCGCTGGTTTCGCAGCCAGCGCTTTCGCCTGCGGGTTAATGACTGATCCGCTGTCGCTGAGGATATGTCCGTCTTTGATTTCAATGATCCGCGCCGCCTGTGCGGCAATGGACGGATCATGGGTGACGATAATCACCGTATGTCCGGCGTCACAGAGCTGGCGCAGAATAGCCATCACCTCTTTGCCCGACTGACTGTCGAGTGCGCCGGTCGGTTCATCCGCGAGGATCACTTCCCCGCCGTTCATCAGGGCACGGGCGATACTGACACGCTGCTGCTGTCCGCCGGAGAGCTGTCCCGGCCGGTAAATCAGCCGCTCACACAGCCCCAGGCGCTGCAACAGCGCTGCGGCCCGTTCACGGCGCTCACGGGCGCTCAGTCCGGCATAGATAGCCGGCATTTCCACATTTTGCTCAGCACTGAGGTGGGATAACAGATGGTAACGCTGAAAAATAAAGCCGAAATGTTCACGGCGCAGCGCCGCCAGTTCATCACCGCTCAGCTCTGCCGTGTTTTTTCCGGCAACAAAATAGTGCCCGTCACTCGGCGTGTCCAGGCAGCCGAGGATATTCATCAGCGTGGATTTACCGGAGCCGGACTGGCCGATAATCGCCACCATTTCACCGGCACTGATAGTCAGTGAGACATCATCCAGCACCGTGACACTGCTGTCTCCGGAAGGATAACGGCGGTAAATATTCCGCAGTTCTAATAATGCGCTCATGAATTATCCTGCTGTGCCGTCATCAATACCGGTCACCACTTTCTCATGCTCCGCCAGGCCTTTAACCACCTCGGCTTCCACATCATTACGGGTACCGAGTGTCACCTGACGGGTTTCCGGCTGACCATTCACCAGCACCTGCACTTCGTATTCAGTCGGGGAGATCTCTTTACCCAGTGCCGCCAGCGGAATTTTCAGCACGTTTTCGCGGTTTTCCAGCGCGATAGTGACCTGGGCAGTCATGTCCAGTTTCAGCACATGCTGCGGGTTCGGCACTTCAAAACGGGCATAATAGAAAATGGCGTCATTGATTTTCTGCGGTTTCGGCAGGATATCGGTGATCACGCCGCTGAAGGTTTTGTCCGGCGCGCCCAGCACGCTGAACGTGGCTTTCTGGCCGGGTTTCAGATACACCACATCCGCCTCGGAGACTTCCGCATTCACCAGCATGGTATCGAGATCCGCCAGGGAGAGGATGGTCGGCGCCTGCTGCATGGCAATCACCGTCTGGCCCTGTAATGTTTTCAGCTCCGTCACCACGCCGTCCATCGGCGCACGGATATTGGTGTACTGCAAATCATTGCGGGCGGTATCGAGTGTGGCCTGATTGCGTGCCACCTGCGCTTTATAGGTATCAATCGCCGCACGCTGCACATCCATATTGCGCCGCGCCTCGTCCACATCCTGCTTTGAGATAACCTGAGTTTTTGCCAGTGCCAGCCGCCGCTGATAGGTTGCCTGTGCAAAGGCATACTCCGCCTCTGCCTGCTTCAGCCGCGCTTTGATTTCACTGACCGTCTGCTCGGCCTCAATCACCACGTTCTGTGCTTTGACCGGGTCGATGACCGCCAGCAGATCGCCTTTCTTAACAAAATCACCCTCTTTGACGTTCAGGGTCTGCAGCTGCCCGTTGACCTGGGCACCGACATCCACTTTCTGCAGTGCATCCAGCTTGCCGGTGGCCATCACTTTCTTTTCGAGTGTGCCGCGCTGCACATCCGCTGTCATATAGCTGACCGGCGCATCTTCGCGGTTAAAGAACCAAAAACCGCCGGCGATCAGAATAATCAGAATGCCGGCGGTCACTATTTTTTTCTTTGAAACTGCTTTCATTAACACCTTTTTCCTCAGTTAGCGCGCCCTCTGGCGAGCCATGCCACGCGGGAGAACATCCGGCGCAGCAACAACGGGATAGAATCCACACCCCGGCTGGCCGCATTGTTGGCAATCGCGATCGCCAGATCCGGTTTTGAGGTGCGGTGAATCGCTTTGGTTATGACCCGGCGGGCCGGCATTTTTATATTTTCCGGAATATCCGCGACCTGGTGATACAGGCGGCTGAACCCCTCGCGATATAAGAAATGCTCCATATCCGGCGCGGGAAGACGGGTCAGTCTGTCCTGCTCGACATCATTGAGCCCCGATGAAAAATGTGCGGCGGTGGCCGCGTATTTCTTACCGGCTTCGTCGCCGTCAACCAGAGTATGCCATTCTATACCCATTTTGTTGGCAAACTTTAACAAAGGTTTAAGACCGCACTGGGCAAACTCAATCACCTTGATCCCTTCGGTCTCAAAGTAATAGTTACACTGTTTTGCCAGGTCGTTCATCAGCCAGATTTCCGTTTCACCCTCCACCAGCAGCCAGCAGCGGGCAAACAGTGCCGACGGGCGGTTAAAGCGGATATGGAATGAGATACGCCGCAGCTCTTCCGGTGACAGATGGTTTTCCCCCAGCCGGTAGGCGGCAACACGGGTGGATTCCCGCACCAGGCGGCAGATATCATGAATCGGTACCAGTGAGAGCAGTTCACCGGAGTTGGTGGTGGTAATGCGCTGTAAGGAAAACAGATTGAGCAGCCCCCACGCCACCGACAACATGATCGGATGCAGGCGGGTTTCCGGGTCTTCAACGATAATGATCGGACGGGCATAGGGGTCGAGTTTCAGACCGCTGTTGGACTGGAGCAGCGCGGCAAACATACCGAGGATAATCAGCCGCACATTACGCTGATTGGGGCCTGCCACCACGCGGTTGATCCCTTCCAGCGCCTGCCACGCCCGCTGGCGCGGTTCGATATTCAGCCGTTTGGCTTTACGGCGATCGAGCAGGTATTCCCCCTGCTCGGCAAAGTAGTGGCTGAGCAGCTGTTTCATAGCCTCAAGGCCGTCCTGCAAATCATCATTGGAGAGTGTCTGCGGGTTGCTCACCAGAGCGCGGGTCAGATCCGCCATCCGGTTATTGAACGTCTCGGTCTGTGTACGGAGATCGTATTCCTCATCCTCACAATCAGGCTCATTTTTTCTCAGGCCGCGCATAAAACGGGCATCGCGCAGACGCAGCACCGGATAGAGGCGGATAATCTCGCTGATAAACTTATCGGTTTCCGCCGGCAGCAGCGGCTCGCCCGCCTCATCCAGAAAAGTGCGCTGACTGGTAATGGTGTTATCATCCGCCAGATCCGCGCTGACACGGTAGTTGATCCGCAGATATTCATCCCCGTTAGTGCGCCACAGCGGTGCCAGCTCACGGAAACGGCGGGAGCGGGAACGTCCGGGCCGGGTTTCACGGAATGTCAGGACGATCTGTAAGTGACGGACAGGCCCGGCTTCACTGTCAGCAGCGTGATAAAAATCACTCAGAACAAATTTCGCATTCAGTGCCTGCGGTGACAGTGTCAGCGTCAGGGCATCCAGCAGGCTGGATTTCCCCCAGGCGTTCTCACCGATCAGTACCGTATTGCCGGTCAGTGGTAATGACAGGCGGTTAATACCGCGAAAACCCAGAATTTCCACTCTTTCCAGAATCATAGTTCCCTCACTGTTTGCCGGATACCGCCTGTTTTATGACAATACTGTCACAATAATGATCACAATAAAGTATTATCACAATGTAATAAATAAAAACGGTTTTGACTTATACTAAACACGAAAACAGAGGGATACGTAGCAATTATGGTGAGGATGCCGCTATAATCGCCTGCTTTTTAATCAGATACTGACACGAACATAAGTAAAGACGGCATTATTTTACGGAAACGACACACATGTATTCAGGGTTATTAATTATTCTCGCCCCGCTCATTGCGGGTTATCTCATCCCGGTCAGCAGCACGGCACTGAAAAAAATCATCGGCCGTGGTCTGAGCGCGATGGTGTATGTGATCCTATTTCTGATGGGGATAAGCCTGGCGCTGGTGGAAAACCTCGGGGCAAATCTGCTGGTGATTGTGCAGTACACCCTGACCTTTTCTGTGGTGGTGCTGGGCTGTAACCTCGCCGGACTGTTTTTATACGGCAAAAAATACCCGTGGCAGGTTCCGGCTCACAAACAGCAAAAACCGCCTTCCCGCCTGCATATGGTGCTGGAATCCCTGCAACTGTGTGGTGTGCTGCTGGTTGGCTTTACCACCGGGTTATTCGGCTGGTCGTTTCTCGCCTTTGCCGGTGCCGCCAGTGAATACGCACTGATTTTCCTGCTGTTTCTCGTCGGGATCCAGCTGCGCAACAGCGGCATGACGCTGCGCCAGATCCTGATCAACCGCCGCGGTATGCTGGTCTCGCTGATTGTAGTGGTCACCTCGCTGCTCGGCGGCGCACTCGCGGCACTGATAGCCGGGCTGCCGGTCAAAACCGGGATGGCGCTCTCCTCCGGCTTCGGCTGGTATTCGCTGTCCGGTATTCTGCTGACCGACGCTTTCGGCCCGGTGCTCGGCAGTGTCGGCTTCTTTAACGACCTGGCGCGGGAGATTGCCGCGATTATGCTGATCCCGCTGCTGATCAACCGCCACCGCGCCGCAGCACTCGGCCTCGGCGGTGCCACCACGATGGACTTTACCCTGCCGGTATTGCAGCGCAGCGGCGGTGTGTCGATTGTCCCGGCCGCGATTGTGCACGGCTTTGTCCTCAGTCTGTTTGCCCCGGTGCTGATAGCCCTGTTTACCTGAAGAGTGAAAACGTATGCCACAACAACGGATTTTAGTGCTGGGTGCCAGCGGTTATGTCGGACAAAATCTTATCCCGCAGCTGATTGCCGCCGGTCATCAGGTCACTGCCGCCGCCCGCCGGGTGGAGTGGATGCAGGCGCAGGGCTGGGAAAACACCCGCTGCTGCTATGCGGATCTGTATGATAAATCCACCCTGGAAACGCTGTTTCAGGACATTGATGTGGTGTATTACCTCGTCCACAGTATGACGGATGAGGATGATTTATTGGCACGGGAGCGCCTGGCGGCGGAAAACGTGCAGGAGATGCTGAATAAATCTGCGGTGCGGGAAGTCATTTACCTGAGCGCCATGCAGCACAAAGACAGCGATTCCCCGCACCTCGCCGCCCGCAGGCTGACCGGTGAAATTCTCGCGGACAGCCGCGTGCCGGTCACCGAGATCCGCGCTGCCATTATTGTCGGTCCCGGCTCAGCGGCATTCGAAATCATGCGCGACATGGTGTACAACCTGCCGATCCTGACCCCGCCGCGCTGGGCCCGTTCAAAATCCTCGCCGGTGGCACTGGAAAACCTGCTGAATTACCTGACCGGCCTGCTCTCTCACCCTGCAACCGAAAACCGCCGTTTTGATGCCACGGGGCCGGATTACCTCAGCTATCTGGAGATGTTCCGCCACTTTATTACCATCAGCGGTAAAAAGCGGCTGATGATCCCGCTGCCGATCCCGCTGCGGCTGATTTCAGTTCACTTTCTGCGGCTTATCACCACGGTGCCGGAAGGTATCGCCAAAGAGCTGATTATGGGGCTGAAATATGATCTGCCCGGCGACGGAAAACCGCTTCAGGCGCTGATCCCGCAGACGCTGCTCAGTTTTGATAATGCCGTACGCAAAACCCTTAAAGATGAAACGGATGCCGTGGATAATGAAGACTGGGGTTATGACCCGGAAGTCCGCGCCCGCTGGCGGCCGGGTTTCGGTTTCTATCCCAAACAGGCCGGTTTTACCCTGAATACCTCTGCCTCCGCCGATGCCCTGTGGCATGTTGTGCAGCAGATTGGCGGCAAAGACGGCTATTTTTACGCCAATATTCTGTGGTCAGTCCGCGCCCGGCTGGATGACCTGTGCGGTAATAAAATCACTTACGGCCGCCCGGATCGCGATACCCTCGAACCCGGGGATAAAATCGACGGCTGGAAAGTGATCACCGTGAAACCCCGGCAGCAGCTCTCCCTGCTGTTCGGCATGAAAGCCCCCGGGCTGGGACGGCTGACCTTTACCATCCGCGACCACGGCCACCAGCGGACGCTGGATGTCCGTGCCTGGTGGCATCCCGCCGGATTCAGCGGGCTGCTCTACTGGTTCGCCATGATGCCTGCTCATTTATTCATCTTTAAAGGAATGGCGAAAACCATCGTCAAACGGGCGGCAGCATACGTCATCCCGGCATCTGATAAGACATAATCACTCAGTAAAAGTCATTAGTTTGCTTTTTTAGTAGTTTTTTATGCAGAAATAATTGCATATTTATTCTTACGGCGTTAATATTCACTCAACGTCACTGAGTATGCAGAATTACAGCATGAGTATTCAATTAAAAAACATCAATTGCTTTTACGGACAGCATCAGGCGCTGTTTGATATCAACCTGGAATGTGGTGCAGGCGAAACCATGGTACTGCTCGGGCCGAGCGGCGCCGGTAAGAGTTCGCTGCTGCGGGCACTGAACCTGCTTGAAATGCCGCGTTCCGGTGAACTGACCATTGCGGATCACCATTTTGATTTTACCACCACGCCATCTGCCAAAGAGATCCGTTCCCTGCGTCAGAACGTCGGTATGGTGTTCCAGCAATATAACCTGTGGCCGCATCTGACTGTCATGGATAACCTGACAGAAGCACCGATCCGGGTGCTGGGTCTGACCAGAGAAGCGGCTCAGGCAAAAGCGGAAAAGCTGCTGACACGTCTGCGTCTGACCGATTTTGCAAACCGTTTCCCGCTGCATTTATCCGGCGGCCAGCAGCAGCGTGTGGCAATTGCCCGTGCCCTGATGATGGAGCCGCAGGTACTGTTATTCGATGAGCCGACAGCGGCACTGGACCCGGAGATTACCTCTCAGGTCGTCGATATTATTAAAGAGCTGTCACAGACCGGGATTACCCAGGTGATTGTGACTCACGAAGTGGATATCGCCCGTAAAACCGCCAGCAAGGTGGTGTATATGGAAAACGGCCGCATCGTGGAACAGGGCGGCGCCCAATGCTTTATCACGCCGCAGACAGAGGCATTTGCCGGTTATCTGTCACACTGATTATTTTCTGCCACTGAACATTAAAAATAGGATGTTGCTATGAAAAAACTGGTTATTGCCGCATTAATCGGCGCGTTTGCTTTCTCCGCAGCGGCGGCAGAAAAAGAAAAAATCCGTTTCGCGACAGAAGCGAGTTATGCCCCGTTTGAAACCGTGAATGAGAAAAACGAAATCGTCGGTTTTGATGTGGATCTGGCTCAGGCGATGTGTGCCAAAATCAATGCGGAATGCACCTTTACCAACCAGGCGTTTGACAGCCTGATCCCGAGCCTGAAATACAAGCGTTTTGACGCGCTGATGGCCGGAATTGACGTCACACCTGAGCGTCAGAAGCAGGTTGATTTCACCAATACCTATTATGATAACTCTGCTGTTTTCGTTGCAGTTGCGGGCAAATTTGATAGCATTGACAGCCTCAAAGGGAAACAGATTGGTATCCAGAACGGCACCACGCATCAGAAATACCTGATGGAGCAGTTTAAGGACATGAAAATTGTGCCTTATGAAAGCTACCAGAACGCGGTACTGGATCTGAAAGGCGGACGTATTGACGCCGTATTCGGTGACACAGCTGTTATCAATGAATGGCTGAAGAGCAACGACAATCTGAAAACCGTGGGTGAGCGCGTCACCGATCCGGAATATTTCGGCACCGGCCTGGCTATTGCGGTCCGCAAGGGCAACAGCGAGCTGAAAGACAAACTCAACAAGGCGCTTGGTGAGGTCAAAGCGGACGGTACTTACGATACCCTCTATAAGAAATGGTTTGAGTAATAACATAAAAAATTAATGAACGATTTTCTCTCTTTAGCAAGCGCCGCCGGGGTAACCGTCGGCCTTGCTGTTTCTGCACTTCTGATCGGTCTGGTGCTCGCGATGCTGTTTACCCTCTGGGAAACCGTGCGCTGGAAACCTGTCGCCTTTGCCGGAACCTGTCTTGTTACGCTTATCCGTGGTTTACCTGAGCTGCTGGTGGTCCTGTTTGTCTATTACGGCACACAGGAAGTGATTATTCAGCTGAGCGACGGTATCAATCTGGGCTTCTTCACCCTGACGCTTGAGATCGACAACGGTCCCTATGTGCCGATCTTCAGCGGTATCACCGCCCTGTCTCTGCTCTATGCGGCCTATGCGTCACAAACCCTGCGCGGCGCCCTGAAAGCGGTGCCGGACGGACAGCGGGAAGCAGGCCAGGCGCTTGGTCTGAGCCGCGCCACCATTTTCCTCCGCTTTGTTATGCCGCAGATGTGGCGGCATGCCCTGCCGGGGCTGGGTAACCAGTGGCTGGTTCTGCTGAAAGATACCGCGCTGGTCTATCTGATTGGTATTAACGAACTGATGCTGCAGACACAAAGCATTGCCCGCCGTACTGAAGAACCTTTCACCTGGTACAGCATCGTGGCGCTTATCTACCTCGCCATCACGCTGGTCAGTCAGTACATCCTCAAACGAATCGAACTGCGTACCACACGTTTTGAACGGAGCGGCCAATGAGCATATTTGATTATATTCTTGCCGTCTTACCGGGCCTGCCGGTCAGTCTGTCACTGACCTTTACCGCACTGATCACGGCGTTTCTGCTGTCAGTGCTGTTTACACTGGTACTCTCTCTCAAACCCCGGGTTCTGACGCCGCTGGTCAAAGGGTATATCACCCTGTTTACCGGGACGCCGCTGCTGGTCCAGTTTTTCCTGATTTATTTCGGGCCCGCGCAGTTTGAAGGGCTGAAAAACTATCCGCTGCTGTGGGAACTGATGTCCTCCCCGTGGCTCTGTGCCATGGTGACACTGGCGCTCAACAGTGCGGCCTATTCGACACTGCTGTTCTACGGTGCAGTGAAAGCAATTCCGAAAGGTCAGTGGCAGTCCTGCCAGGCGCTGGGAATGTCGCAGAAGCAGACCATGCGGATTATCCTGCCCTATGCCTTTAAACGTGCATTGTCGTCCTATTCCAACGAAGTGGTGCTGATTTTCAAAAGTACCTCACTGGCCACGACAATTTCACTGCTTGAAGTGATGGGTTACAGCCGCCGCCTGTTTGGTCAGGATTACGATCTGAACGTCTTTATTGCTGCGGGGATTATTTATCTGGCCGTCAACAGCCTGCTGACGCTGGCGATGCGTCTGATTGAACGCCGCGCACTGGCATTCGAACACCGTAACTGATCCGCTCATACAGAAACGGGGCTGACGTATACACGCAGCCCCGTTTTTTTTATTCTCTGATGATTATTTCCGGGTCAGCAGCACCAGCACTTCATAATGTGCGGTATGCGGGAACATATCAAACAGCTGCACGCGCTGCGGCTGATACTGTGTGAGATGCGCCAGGTCCTGTGCCAGGCTCTGTGCATTGCAACTGGAATAGATAATCGTCTCCGGTGCCATGGTATTAAGATAATCACACAGCGCTTTACCGATCCCCCGGCGCGGCGGGTTCACCAGCACCAGTTCCGGTACGGCGGATTTGCCGAGAGCAAACTGCGCGGAATCCAGCGCCTGAAAGGTGACATTCTCCAGCCCCATTTTTTCCGCTGAGCGGGTGGCGCAGGCTATCGCTTCCGGGCTGATTTCAATCCCGGTCAGCTGTGTGGATTTATCCGCACAGTGCAGGCCGAATCCGCCCGCACCGCAAAACAGATCCCATAAACGGGTGATCCCCAGCTCACGCACCCACTGTCCGGCGGTATGATACAACTGCGCGGCAACAGCCGGATTGGTCTGGAAAAAGCTGTGCGGACGGATATAGAGCGGAATGCCGTTGAAGGTCTCTTCCAGTACCTCATCCGGGGTAAAGATAATTTCCTGCTCACCTTCCAGAATCGCCATCGCGACCGGCTGGATATTAGCGGAAATCACCGATAACTGCGGCAGTTTCGCCTGCAAAAACGGCAGTGCCGCCTGTAATTGCGCCACTTTTTTCTCTGAGCGCAGCACAAAGCGCAGCATCATTTTACCGCTGGCGCGGCTTTCGGTCAGAAGCAGGAATTTCAGCTCACCACGGCGGCGTTCCACATTGTACGGCGTGAGTCCGGCACGGGCGATAAAGGGCTTCAGTACGGCAAACACCTCGGCAAAATGCGGCGGATAGAGCGGGCAGTCCGATAAATCCACCGGTTCGTTATCCGTCACGATCCCGAACACCGGGCGCTCCACGCTGCCGCTGACCACCATCTTGGCTTTATTTCTGAACGCGGTTTCCGCGCTGCGGACCGGCGGCAGCCAGTTGTTAACGGCAAACGGCGAGAGCAGCGTGCGGAGATCCTGCTCTTTATCATCAATCTGCTGAATATAGGGTTTTTCAAGCCACTGACAGGAACGGCAGCGGCCGGCGGAATACTGAGGGCAATGCATGATGGTGTCCCGGATATCGAAAGTGGTACGGATAATCAGTGGATCACCGGAGAAGGAACGGAATCAGCGCGGAAGCTTTCTTCATCTTCCGGTTCCGCATCATTCGGATCAAACAGCATATTGTTACTGAACAGCTCAAAAATCACTGCACCGACCTGCTCTTCCATCAGTTGCAGGGAGAGAGAGAACTGCTCAAATGTCAGCCCGGCACTGAGCGGCAGCGAGTAACAGACCACCAGCTTCGGCATGGCGGAATCCTGAATATCCATAAAGGTTTTGACCAGCAGCGAGCTGGCGTTGATCTGGCTCAGGTTGGCAATCAGCGGGACAATCGCGGTCGGGCGGACTTCCGCCAGCGCCGAGAACACCAGCATATCGTCAAGGATATCAATTTTGGCATCAAATACACCGTCCACATTTTGCATATGCGGCAGATGCAGTGCCTGACAGGAATCACACTCAAAACAGGAGAGTTTCATCTGATCCAGCCATGTGCGTAATATCGTGAGATCGGGAATGATCATGAACCTGAAACCTTTTAACCGGAAAAACAAAAGTACAGCGGGGAAAACCGTCACCCGCAGACCAATGACGGATCTTAGCTGAAAAACGTGAAGGGGAATAACGTTTTATTGCTTTTTTTCATTTTTCTTCTGCCGGGTCTTTTTGTCTGGCCCGCTTTTGCTGTCAATACCCACGGACGGCATGGCGCTGATGGCCCGCCAGACAATATTGATTGCCGCCGGTACCAGACATCCCAGGCCGGCAAACGCCATCACCATCAGGGCATTTTTGCTGCTCATAAATCCGGGCAGCGAAATAAAATCATTCACCGCCAGATAGACCAGCACCAGTAATATCACACCGATGACCTCACAGATAATTACCGGGCGCGGCATATCCCCTAATGAACGCATTTGTCGCGGCTGTTTTCTGGTCATTTTATCCTCTGTGATTCTGCCTTTTATGTCCGCACTGCGGATAGTCACTGAACCATTGGTGCGGACTACCGCACAAATCGTCACAACATTCTTTTCTATCCGTTATGATACAGGCATAATTTATCCCATTAAAGCACCACTTCCGGTGTTACTGATGAATGAAGGAGCTTTTCATGTATACCGTTATTTTTGGCCGTCCGGGTTGTCCTTATTGTGTTCGTGCGAAAGAACTCGCAGAAAAACTGAAAAATGAGCGTGATGACTTCGATTATCGCTATATTGATATTCACGCTGAAGGCATCAGCAAAGAAGATTTATCTGTCACTGTCGGCAAACCGGTTGAAACGGTTCCTCAGATTTTTATCGATGAAAAGCACATCGGCGGCTGCACTGATTTCGAAGCTTACGCGAAAGCCAATCTTGGTCTGTTCAGCTAAGCTATCCGGCCGTTTCCCGCCCGGGAAGCGGCTTATTTATTCCTCCCTATCCCGCTGATTTTCAACACCAAAAAATTATTTTCATTTTTTTGAATCTTTTTTCGAACTTTCTTACCGGGGCGCAGTCTGAATAAGTGCCACTGCTTTTCTTTGAATATCCCCAAGATTGAGGAAGCCCGATAGTCACCAATTTGGTTTTAACTATCGGGTTTTTTATTGCCTGCTGTTTATCCCGCCTGTTGTTATTTCAGATTTTGTCAGTTTTCTGCAATGTTACGTAATAGCACGATTAACCAAGACATTTTTACTTTACCTTGATGCACAAGACGGCTACCCTGACCCGTCATTTTATTACCGGGTATATACAGGTGTGTTTTTTAAGGAGTCTGCTGTGCTGGAAAATCTGAATCATTCGCTTTTTCTCCTGATTAATGCCACGCCGGAAACGTCTCATGCCATGATTATTGCCGCCACTTTCGCGGCTAAATATCTGGTTCTGCTGTTTCCGGTTGTCGCCGCAGGGTTCTGGCTGCGGGGAACACCGGAGAATATGGTCCGCCAGCGCCGCGCTGTCTGCAAAAGTGCCATTGCTCTGCTGATTGGTTTCGCGGCCTCCTGGATTATCGGCACACTCTGGCCGCATGCCCGTCCGTTTGCCGAACCGTTCGGCCACAGTTTCCTTGATCACGCACCGACGGCCTCATTCCCGAGCAACCACGGCATTATCGTGTTTACCTTTGCACTGGGCTGCCTGTTCTGGTGCAATGTCCGTGCAGGATTGCTGCTGATGATCCCGGCACTGATTGTTGTTTGGTCGCGGGTTTTCCTCGGCGTTCACTGGCCGGTGGATATGCTGGGTGCCTTTATCACTGTGCTGATTGCCTGTGCGCTGACAGAGCTGCTCTGGAGCCTGTTCGGCCCGGCACTGCAAAACCGGCTGCAGGTGCTCTACCGGCACTGTTTTGCCATGCCTATCCGTAAAGGCTGGGTGCAGGGATAACAATACAAAGGTAAATCAAACAATACCGGCCGTGTGCCGGTATTTATTTAACATTTCTGTTTTATTCTTCATCAATATCACTCAGGCTACTTAATTCGCGATTAAAAAAAATTATTTTAATCATCAGGGATATACAATGGGCTCATTATATAATCCCTGTTTTATACTATCGGATTCCCCGCATTCTCTCTTAATCACCACAAACTCAAAAGCACAGTAATTTATCGTTAAAAAACAATGAATAACATAATTATTCATATTCCTGAAATGATTTTCACCCAGTGATAAACGTTTTTATCTCTGTTCTGCAATAATGCGATATTGTGCAGCACATATACTAATTCACATCTGAATAAATAAATTTGTTTAAATAAAAAACAGGCGAAAACGATATTATTGCAGAATATCTGCTCTCCTATGCCGTTTCGGCATACATCATTCCTCAAAAACCGATTAACATCATTATTAAATGTTGCAACATAACCACTTTTAATGATATTTATAGCAATTGAGATACAGATCACAGCGTTTTTCACTATAAAACGGTACATTTTCACTACAAAAAGATAGTTATCAATCTCAGATTCTTTTGAATATGAATTAATGCAGAGACCTTATTTGCCCGGTGCAGATATCAGGTCGCTGCTGTTTATTATTTTTACCGGTAAGCAATTACAGGTAATTTTCCCGTTTTACTTATTTTTATCCGGTTGCGTACATAGACCCTGCTTCAGAGACACATTTTGTGCACAGCTCACCGTGCAATTTTTCGTTGTTATTTGTTGCAAATTTGGAGACATCTATGGAAACAACACATCCGCAGGCTGTGGTCAGCAAGACTGACACCGGCAATGATTACCGCAAATGGCGTAAATCCGATACCGTCTGGATGCTCGGACTGTACGGCACAGCCATCGGGGCCGGTATCCTGTTTCTGCCGATTAACGCCGGTATCGGCGGGCTGCTTCCGCTTATCATCATGGCGGTACTGGCCTTCCCGATGACCTTTTTCGCGCACCGTGGTATGTGCCGCTTTATATTGTCCGGTAAAAATCCGGGTGAAGATATTACTGAAGTGGTGGAAGAGCATTTCGGCGCCAAAGCGGGAAACCTTATCACCCTGCTCTATTTCTTTGCTATTTATCCGATCCTGCTGGTCTACAGTGTGGCTATCACCAACACCGTGGAAAGTTTTATCGTTAACCAGATGCATATGACGGCGCCGCCGCGCATTATTCTGTCCCTGGTACTGATTGTCGGGATTATGTGTATTATCCGCTTCGGTGAAGCCGCGATTGTCAAAGCGATGAGTGTGCTGGTGTTCCCGTTTGTGGCCGTTCTGATGGTGCTGGCGCTGTATCTGATCCCGCACTGGAATACCGCGATATTTGATACGCTATCTTTCAGCAGTCACTCTGCCGGTGATACCGGACGCGGTCTGATGGTCACGCTGTGGCTGGCGATTCCGGTGATGGTATTTTCGTTCAACCATTCTCCGATTATTTCAGCATTCAGTGTCGCAAAACGTCAGGAATATGGTGATAACGCAGAGAAAAAATGCTCCCGCATTCTGGCATGCGCCCACATTATGATGGTACTGACAGTGATGTTCTTTGTGTTCAGTTGTGTACTGAGCCTCTCCCCGCAAAATCTGCAGGAAGCAAAAGATCAGAACATCTCCATTCTGTCTTACCTGGCAAACTTCTTCCATAATCCGATGATTGCCTATATCGCACCGTTAGTCGCCTTTATTGCGATCACCAACGCGTTCCTGGGTCACTATATGGGTGCCCGTGAAGGCTTTAATGGTCTGGTTAACAAAGCACTGCGCGCCAAAGGTAAAAGCATTGCACCGTCTAAGCTGAATAAACTGACTGCACTGTTTATGCTGGTGACCTCCTGGATTGTTGCCACACTGGACCCGAGCATCCTGGGCATGATTGAAACCCTGGGCGGCCCGATCATCGCCATGCTGCTGTTTATCATGCCGATGTACGCTATCCGCAAAGTCCCTGCGATGCGTAAATATGCCGGTCACCTGAGCAACCTGTTTGTGGTTGTGATCGGTCTCATTGCCATTTCAGCAGTGTTTTACAATCTGTATCAGCTGTTTTTTGGCTGATAAATACATGACTGTTGCCCTCTCCGGCGGGCAACCTGCCGGGTTCTGTTGGTACCGGCGCGATACCGGCCTGCACGCCGGTATTTTTTTATCGCTGTTTTATTTCTGCCGCCGGCGATTTTTTTAACCGCATTTTTCACTGCCGGCAGTATTATTTTTGTTCACAGAATATTATTCTGGTATTTATTTAACATTTCTGTTTTATATGACACCAGTATCACGCAAGTGACTTAATTCGTGATTAAAATAATTATTTTAATCATCTGAGACAGACAATGTGATCATTATATAAAGCCATATTTTATACTGCCTGCCTTTCAACATACTTCCGGTACAGTCACATACTTAATCAGAAAATATTTTTTACATTAAAAACAACAGATAACACAAATAAACCATACTTTAAACAGGGTCTTTAATCCTGTAAAAATCAGGCTTGCCACTATTTTTAAATAATGCGGTTTGTGCGGGTGATATATTTATTAATATATGAATAAATTAATTTAATTAAATAAAATACAGACAAAAACCGCATTATTACAGAGCACACAATCCCTCTATGCCGTTTCGGCATACTCCATTCCGTAAACCCGGATTAACAATTTTATCAAATCTTGCAACAGAGCCTGTTTTACTGTGATTTATAGCATTTGAGACTGTGATCACGGTGTTTTCCACTGAAAAACAGTATATTTTCACCATCAGAAAGAGAGTTATCAATTTCGGGTACTTTTGAATATGAATTAATGCAGAGACCTTTATTTATCCATTACAGATATCAGGTCGCTGCTGTTTATTATTTTTACCGGTAAGCAATTGCCGGTGACTTTTTAGCTTTACTTATTTTTTATCTGGTTACGTACATAGACCCTATTTCAGAGACGAATAAATGCACAGATCAGCGTGCAAAATTTTAATTGTTGTTATTGTTGTACATTTTGGAGACTTCTATGGATACAACACAACCGCAGGTTGTGGTCAGCAAGACTGACACCAGCAATGATTATCGCAAATGGCGTAAGTCCGATACCGTCTGGATGCTCGGACTGTACGGTACCGCTATCGGTGCAGGCGTACTGTTTCTGCCGATTAACGCCGGTATCGGCGGGCTGATCCCGCTTATCATCATGGCCGTGCTGGCCTTCCCGATGACCTTTTTCGCACACCGCGGTATGTGCCGCTTCGTGCTGTCCGGTAAAAATCCGGGCGAAGATATTACTGAAGTGGTGGAAGAGCATTTCGGCGCCAAAGCCGGCGGCCTTATCACCCTGCTCTATTTCTTTGCTATCTATCCGATCCTGCTGGTCTACAGTGTGGCAATCACCAACACCGTGGAAAGCTTTATCGTTAACCAGATGCATATGACGGCGCCGCCGCGCATTATTCTGTCACTGGTACTGATTATCGGAATTATGTGTATTATCCGCTTCGGTGAAGCCGCGATTGTCAAAGCCATGAGCGTGCTGGTATTCCCGTTTGTGGCGGTTCTGATGGTGCTGGCGCTGTATCTGATCCCGCACTGGAGCACTGATGTATTCAAAACCCTCACTTTCGACAGCAATACGGCCAGTGTCACCGGTCATGGTCTGCTGATAACGCTGTGGCTGGCGATTCCGGTAATGGTGTTCTCCTTTAACCATTCCCCGATTATCTCTGCCTTTGCTGTCGCCAAGCGTGAAGAGTACGGCGAAAATGCGGAGAAAAAATGCTCCCGCATTCTGGCGTACGCTCACATTATGATGGTACTGACTGTGATGTTCTTTGTGTTCAGCTGCGTGCTGAGCCTCTCCCCGCAGAACCTGCAGGAAGCAAAAGATCAGAACATCTCTATTCTGTCTTACCTGGCAAACCACTTCCAGAACCCGATGATTGCCTATATCGCACCATTCATCGCGTTTATTGCTATCACCAAATCATTCCTGGGTCACTACCTGGGTGCCCGTGAAGGCTTTAACGGTCTGGTTAACAAAGCATTACGCGTCAAGGGCAAAAGCATTGCACCGTCTAAACTGAATAAACTGACTGCACTGTTTATGCTGGTAACCACCTGGATTGTTGCCACATTAGACCCGAGCATTCTGGGTATGATTGAAACCCTGGGCGGCCCGATCATCGCTATGCTGCTGTTTATCATGCCGATGTATGCCATCCGCAAAGTACCTGCGATGCGCAAATATGCCGGTCACCTGAGTAATCTGTTTGTGGTTGTGATGGGTCTCATTGCAATTTCAGCGGTGTTCTACAATCTGTATCAGCTGTTTTTTGGTTAATAAATAAATGACTGTTGCCCTCTCCGGCGGGCAACAGCAACAACAATAATCAGCCGGAACTGAAAAGTAACGGCTTCGTGAATCTTCACGACACTATTAATCCACGCCTTAACATAGGGGGCGAGCAATATGGTCAGTGTATTTGACATCTTCAAAATTGGTATTGGTCCGTCGAGTTCTCACACGGTCGGTCCGATGAAAGCAGGTAAACAGTTCGCTGATGATCTTATCGCGGCCGGACTGCTGGAAAAAACCACCCGCATTCAGGTTGATGTGTACGGCTCTCTGTCTCTGACAGGGAAAGGTCACGCAACAGATATCGCTATCATTATGGGTCTTGCGGGTAACCTGCCGGATTCTGTTGATATTGACGCGATACCGGGCTTTATCAGGGATGTTGAAGAACGTGAACGCCTTTTGCTGGCAAACCAACGCCATGAAGTGGATTTCCCGCGCGATAACGGGATGAACTTCCATAAAGAAAACCTGCCGCTGCATGAAAACGGCATGTCCATCAGCGCATTCGCCGGTGATGAATTACTGTACAAGAAAACCTATTACTCCGTCGGCGGTGGTTTTATCGTCGATGAAGAGCATTTTGGCCAGGCTGCGGACAGCGAAACCAAAGTGCCTTATCCGTACCAGTATGCAGCTGATCTGCAGAAACACTGCAATGAAACCGGGCTGTCTCTGTCAGCACTGGTTATGCAGAATGAACTGGCGCTGCACAGCAAGGAAGAGCTTTCTGCTCACCTGGCGGCAGTCTGGGACGTGATGAAAGCCGGTATCGAGCGTGGTGTGAACACCGAAGGTCTGCTGCCGGGGCCGCTGCGTGTACCACGCCGTGCCGCTGCACTGCGCCGTCAGCTGGTTACCAGTGATAACACCTCCACTGACCCGATGCAGGTTGTTGACTGGATCAACATGTTTGCCCTCGCCGTTAACGAAGAAAACGCCGCCGGCGGCCGTGTTGTTACCGCACCAACCAACGGTGCCTGCGGGATCATCCCGGCAGTACTGTCGTATTACGATAAATTCATCCGTCCGGTGAATGAAAACGCCTATACCCGCTATTTCCTGGTATCCAGCGTGATCGGTTCACTGTACAAAATGAACGCCTCTATTTCCGGTGCGGAAGTGGGTTGTCAGGGTGAAGTCGGTGTTGCCTGCTCCATGGCGGCAGCCGGCCTGGCCGAACTGCTGGGCGGCAGCCCGATGCAGGTCTTTATCGCGGCGGAAATCGCGATGGAACACAACCTCGGTCTGACCTGTGACCCGGTCGCCGGGCAGGTACAGGTACCGTGCATCGAGCGTAACGCCATTGCCGCTGTTCAGTCTGTCAACGCCGCCCGTATGGCGCTGCGCCGTGTCAGCGAACCGCGCGTTTGTCTCGATAAAGTTATCGAAACCATGTATGAAACCGGTAAAGATATGAACGCCAAATACCGCGAAACCTCACAGGGCGGCCTGGCAATCAAAGTGATCCCGTGTGACTGATTAACCCCGGTCTCCGGAAAGTCAAAAAACCCCGCATATTGCGGGGTTTTTCATATCAGGACATCAGCAGCAGTGTTTTGGGTCCGAACCCGAACAGCCCGGCCACCAGGGTGTCCGGATAGTGCTGAACCGCAATATTGTACTGAAGTACCGCCTCATTAAAGGCGCGGATACCGGGATTCAGTGCATCCTCAACATCACAGATCCCCAGCTGAATACGGACAAACTGCGGATCCGCAATCAGCACCGGGAATGTCTCTGTCAGCGTCATAATATGATAAAAAGCACTGCTGATATCATTTGCGGCACTGACACTCTCATCCAGTGTCGCCGCCTCTGTATAGCGCGGATACGCATCCTGCCAGGAATAAAACAGCGTTGCATCCCGGATACCGGCTTTTTCCGTCATATCCACCAGCTGGCCGATCCTCTCCGCCCGCTGATGCAGCATGCCGTCAATCGCCGCATAAGCTTCGGTGATTGGTGCCTGAAGGCGGTTTATCCGGAGATATACCCGCCGGATCCATACAATTCCGGCCACGGCAATGACCAGTGCGATAAACACAATTGTCCCCATATCTTTAATCCTTTATTGACCGGTGTGTAAAAATACCGGTCCTTTTTTATAAAAAAATCCGATATCAGGATGTAATATCGGATCTTATACGGATTTCAACAGGGTAATTCAGCAGACAGCATGATAAATTGCCGCCTGAAAGGGGAATAACCTTATGATGATAGCGGCATTTGCGCCATTTCCTCCCCGAAATCCATCATCTGCACCACCTTAAAGCCGAAACGCTGATAAAAGTGTTTTGCGAATTCATTTTCCGGCTCATAACTCAACCGCAGCCAGGGCAGCGGCTGCTCCCGGGCGTTATTCATCGCGGTGATTTTTTCCAGTAAAGCAGCAAATGCGGCTTTACCCAGCCCTTTGCCCTGAAACTGTGCATCCAGCATAAAGCGCCAGATCCAGAACATGCCATCATCGTCATCAATACCGTACATGGCAAAACCGATCATGGTTTCATCGTCATAAATCACATCGGCACTGAAATTATTCACAAACTGAAGCTGTGCCAGGGAATACACATTGGAGGCCACAAAATCCTCCTGATCCTCCCGCACTTCCAGATCCACACACGCTTCCCAGTTATCTTTACTGACCGGACATAAACGAATCATCGCCTCTCCTGTTGTTACCGCTGTTTTTTTCTGCCTGTCTATTATTGCCGCTCTGATAAAAAATAGCTGCACGGGATGGTGCATTCCGTGTTTTTCTTTCTTAATTCAGATTAAATTCCGCAGGAAGATACCTTCGCGGGTCACTGAGGTTACATACAACAATGGCAGCAGTAAGAATGGAGGCGTGATTTCAGGAGTACTGTCTGAACGTGATACCGGAATTACCGGTAAACGGAGAGAAAACCTGCCGGTCAGTTAACCGGCAGGCTGTTGTGATTAACCGAAGACGGAATGCCACAGTCCGGCAAAGAAGCGGACAATATAATCCCAGATACGGCCGAAGAAACCGGCTTCCTCAACCTGCTGCTGAACTACCAGCGGACGCTGTTCAACGACTTTATCATCAAGGATAAAGTTGATTTTCCCGACCACCTGGTTTTTCGCCAGCGGCGCTTCCAGCGTGGTGCTGTCCAGCTCAAAGGTCGCTTTCAGATCTTTGAGTTTGCCTTTCGGGATAGTGACATAAATGTCTTTTTCCGCGCCCAGCGGCACTTCTGAAATATCCCCGAACCAGACGCGCTCAGTGGTCAGCGGGGTATCGGCTTTCACCGGTGCCACGGTTTCAAAGAAACGGAAGCCCCAGGAAAGGATTTTTTCGCTTTCGGCAAAGCGGACACGGTCACTCGGTGCACCCAGCACCACAGAAATCAGACGCATCGGGCCGTCGGTCGCGGAAGCCACCAGGTTATGTCCCGCTCCGCTGGTGTGACCGGTTTTTACACCATCCACATTCAGATTAGTGCTCCACAACAGGCGGTTGCGGTTCGGCTGACGGATCTTATTGAAGGTAAATTCTTTCTCTTTATGGATAACATATTCATCCGGCACATCGGTGATCAGCGCCTGGGTCAGCAGAGCCATATCTTTGGCGGTACTGTACTGCCCTTCGGAATCCAGCCCGTGAACCGTTTTAAAATGGGTATTTGTCAGGCCAATCTGTTTGGCATAACTGTTCATCTGCGAAACAAAGGTTTCCTGGCTGCCCGCGACATATTCCGCCAGCGCAATACTGGCGTCATTGCCGGACTGAATAACCATCCCTTTGTTCAGATCGATTAATTTTACGCGGTCATCGGGCTTGAGGAACATCAGGGAAGAGCCTTTCAGCACCGGGTTACCGGTTGCCCAGGCATTGATGCCGACGGTGACGATATCATCCGGTGTCACTTTTCCGGCTTTAATCGCCTGTCCGACCACATAACTGCTCATAATTTTTGTCAGTGACGCCGGGTCAAGGCGCTCATCCGCATTCGCGGATGCCAGGATTTTCCCGCTGTTGTAGTCCATCAGCACATACGCTTTTGCATCCACCTGCGGTGCAACCGGTGTTTCCTCCGCAAACGCGTGGCCGATGCTTAAGAATCCGAAAGCAAGCCCGCCGATTAAACCGGTTACCCGTGAACTGATTACTGTCTGCATTACTCTTCCCTCTTTAAACCCGGTACATCGTGACAAAAATAAGAGTGATAACTCTGTGATAATGAATACTATATTCATTTCATGAATGGTAAGCCAATGACACTTTAACGCGATTCTTCCTGTTACGGGGATTTCGTGTAAAAATTTACACTTCATGACACAAAATAACCGACAATACGCACACGTCATCGCATATCTATCAACAGGAGTCACTATGATAACCGTCTGGGGCAGAAAAAACTCGTCTAACGTCAAGAAAGTCTTATGGTGTCTGACTGAACTGGGGCTGACTTATCAGCAGAAAGATGCGGGCGGGCCGTTCGGCGGTCTCGATACCCCGGAATACCTCGCCATGAACCCGAATAAAACTATTCCGACCTATCAGGACGGTGAATTTATTCTCTGGGAATCCAATGCCATTCTCAGTTATCTGGCGGATAAATATGATGACGGCACACTGCTGCCGCACAATGCGGAATTTCGCGCCCGGGCGGCACAATGGATGTACTGGTCAGACGACAGTCTGTTCCCGTATATCAAAGCGATGATGGGACTGCTGGTCAGAACTCCGGCAGAGCAGCGCGATCCGGCGCGGGTGGAGGAGCTGAAACAATCTCTGAATCGCCTGATTGCCATGCTCAATGATGACCTTGCACAGCGTGATTATATCGCCGGTGATACCTTCAGTATCGCGGATATGGCACTGGCGCCGCTGCTCTATCCGTGGCGGGAAGTGTGTCATGACCGACCGGACTTCCCGCATATCGAGCGCTGGTTTGCACTGATTGAAACCCGCCCGGCGTACCGCGATATCGTGGCACTGCCGGTCAGTTAATACTTACTCCGTCATCGGCATCCGGCCGGGATCAGGGTACTGATACTCAAAGCCCAGTTCCCGGCAGATGCGGCTGCCGTCAATCTCTTTTCCTTCAGTGATATCTTCTTCTCTGAACACCGGCGGCAGCAAATTAATCTGACGGGACATATCCGGATAAAATTCAGCCCGTGACGGGTGCTGCGGCGCACACAGATTATACAGATGACCGCCGTGCGGACGCTGGATCAGCAAACGGATCGCGGCAATCACATCATCCTGATGCACCAGATTGACCGGCTGATTCGCCCCTTTCACCGCCGTTTTACCCGCAAGGAAACGCCCTGCATGACGGGATTCCCCCACCAGCCCGGCCAGACGCAGAATATCCGCTGAAACACCCGGCAGCTCATTCAGCCAGTGTTCAATCTCAACAATCGCTTTGGCGGATTCTGTCACCGGATCGACCTGCGAGTTCTCTGTCAGCTTACCGGTCTGATTACCGTAAACCGCTGTTGAACCGGTAAAAATCACCCGCGACACACCGCGCGCCGCCGCCAGATCCACCAGATTCTGCACCGCCTTCACATACAGGTAACCACCGCCCGCCGTTCTTGATGCCGGTAGTGTGATCACCAGAATATCTGTCTGCAAAAAAGCATCCAGATCATCAGCGTTACATTCCGGCTCTGGTGTCAGATTCAGCATATAACACTCAATACCGCACATCCTCGCCGCCTCTGTGCCGTCCGGCGTGGTTTTGGTACCTTTGACACGGATACCGATATCCGCAAGATGCAGTGCCAGCGGCATTCCCAGCCAGCCCAGCCCCGCGATGGAAACTGTTTTCATCGTGCATGACCTCTCTGTGGCTTATTTTTCTTTAATTTCAGTAAATTATCTTAATTTCTGTTTTCTTTGCAAAAAAGGGGTTGCAAAGTCCGGGTGAGTTCTATAGGTTGAAAGACAAGCAATTTATAAACATCGTTATCACCATAATGACAACATTATCCGTGATAGCAACAAGCAGATAAACGACGAGAGATTATCATGACACGCATCCAGTTCAGCCATCACCACCACCATCACCCTGACTAGTCTTTCAGGCGATTGGTGCCGGAAGACGTTCAGAGCTTCCGGTGGCATGCGTGCTAAGAGAGAACCCCCGGAAGAATCTTTTTTCCGGGGGTTTTTTTATACCTAAAGAATTATAAAATCAAAGGATAATCAAAATGTTAGATAAAACGCGCTTACGGATAGCCATTCAGAAATCAGGTCGCTTAAGTGAAGACTCCCGCGAGTTGCTCGCGCGCTGCGGCATAAAAATCAACTTACAACAGCAGCGCCTGATTGCTTACGCAGAGAATATGCCGATTGATATCCTGCGGGTCCGTGATGACGATATTCCCGGTCTGGTGATGGACGGCGTGGTTGACCTCGGTATCATCGGCGAAAACGTACTGGAAGAAGAGTTATTAAGCCGTCAGGCACAGGGACAAAACCCGCGTTACTTCACGCTGCGCCGCCTGGATTTCGGTACCTGCCGCCTTTCGCTGGCCGCCCCGGTGGATTTCAGCTACAGCGGCGCGGAATGTCTTCAGGACAGCCGTATCGCAACCTCCTACCCGTTCCTGCTCAAACGTTATCTTGATCAGAAAGGTATCCGCTTTAAATCCTGTCTGCTAAACGGCTCGGTGGAAGTGGCACCGCGCGCCGGTCTGGCCGATGCCATCTGTGACCTGGTCTCCACCGGTGCCACGCTGGAAGCCAACGGTCTGCGCGAAGTGGAAGTGATTTACCGCTCCAAAGCCTGCCTGATTCAGCGCGACGGTGACATGCCGCCCGCTAAACAGCAGCTTATCGACAGAATGATGACCCGTATCCAGGGTGTTATCCAGGCACGTGAATCCAAATACATCATGATGCACGCCCCGTCAGAACGTCTGGACGAAGTGATCGCCCTGCTGCCGGGCGCAGAGCGTCCGACCCTGCTGCCGCTGGCCGGTGAGCCGGATCTGGTGGCGATGCACATGGTCAGCAGCGAAACCCTGTTCTGGGAAACCATGGAGAAACTGAAAGCCCTCGGTTGCAGCTCCATTCTGGTTCTGCCGATTGAAAAAATGATGGAGTGATGACAATGACCGCAATGACCTTTAATACCTTGATCCGCTGGGAAAACCTTGATGCACAACAGCAGGCGGATGCCCTGATGCGCCCGGCGATGGCGGCATCCGGTGATATCAGCCGCGTTGTCAGTGACATCATCCGCGATGTGCGGGAAAACGGCGATGATGCCCTGCGCGCGCTGAGTGCCCGCTTTGACAAAACACAGGTGACAGAACTGCAAATCAGTGCTGCTGAGATTGCCGCCGCCGCTGACCGACTGCCGGATTCGCTGAAATCCGCCATGGCGACTGCGAAAGCTAATATCACCCGCTTTCACGAGGCGCAGATCCCGGATGTGATTGATGTGGAAACCCAGCCCGGCGTCAGCTGCCAGCTGGTGACCCGTCCGGTGGACAGTGTCGGGCTGTATATCCCGGGCGGCAGCGCGCCGCTGATTTCCACTGTCCTGATGCTGGCTGTCCCGGCAAAAATCGCCGGTTGCCGCCGGATCATCCTCTGCTCGCCGCCGCCGGTGGCCGATGAAATTTTATATGCTGCGCAACTTTGCGGTGTGGAGACCATTTATCAGGTGGGCGGTGCCCAGGCAATTGCCGCGATGGCATTCGGCACAGAAACCATTCCCGCCACCGACAAAATTTTCGGGCCGGGCAACGCCTATGTGACCGAAGCGAAACGTCAGGTCAGCCAGACTATCGGCGGTGCAGCCATTGATATGCCTGCCGGGCCTTCTGAAGTACTGGTGATCGCCGACAGCGGTGCCAACCCGGCCTTTGTCGCAGCAGACCTGCTCTCCCAGGCCGAACACGGCCCTGATTCTCAGGTGGTGCTGGTCACCCCGGATGAAGCAATGGCACAGCGCGTGGTAGCGGAAACCAATTCACAACTGGAATTATTATCACGCAAAGAGATTGCCCGTCAGGCCCTGTCCGCCAGCCGCATTATTATTGCCCGCGACCTGGACACCTGTGTGGCGATCAGCAATCAGTACGGTCCGGAGCACTTAATTATCCAGACCCGCGACCCTGATGCCCTGCTGCCTGCTATCAACAGTGCCGGTTCCGTGTTCCTCGGTGACTGGTCGCCGGAATCGGCGGGTGATTATGCCTCCGGCACCAACCATGTTCTGCCGACTTACGGTTATACCTCGACCTATTCCAGCCTCGGACTGGCGGATTTTATGAAACGGATGACCGTGCAGAAGCTGACCCCGGCCGGGTTATCCGGTCTGGCAGACGCGATTGAAACCCTGGCGGCGGCAGAACTGCTCACCGCGCACAAAAATGCCGTGACACTGCGGATGAATGCCCTGAAAGCGGAGGAAAACAACCGATGAACAAACCATTCAGCGCGATGGCACTGGCCCGCGAAAACGTGCAGTTACTGACGCCGTATCAGTCGGCACGCCGTCTCGGCGGTAACGGGGATGTCTGGCTGAACGCCAACGAATATCCGCAGGCACCGGATTTCACCTTTACGGATCGCAACCTGAACCGCTATCCGGAGTGTCAGCCTGCGAACGTGATCAACCGCTATGCGGCTTACGCCGGTGTCAGTCCGGAGCAGGTTATCGCGGGGCGCGGCGCAGATGAAAGCATTGAATTACTGATCCGTGCCTTCTGCGAACCGGGAAAAGATGCCGTGCTGTTCTGCCCGCCGACATACGGTATGTACAGCGTCAGTGCGGAAACCTTTGGTGTCGCACAGAAAGTGGTGCCGGCACTGGATGGCTGGCAATTGGATCTGGACAGTATCGCGGCCAGCCTTGATAACGTCAAAGTGCTGTATGTCTGCCACCCGAACAACCCGACCGGCAACCCGATCCGCGAACAGGATCTGCGTTATCTGTTTGATATCGTTGATAACCGCGCACTGATTGTGGTCGATGAGGCCTATATCGAGTTCTGCCCGGAGTTCAGTGTGGCATCGTGGCTGAAAGAATACCCGAACCTGGTGATCCTGCGCACGCTCTCCAAAGCATTTGCTCTCGCCGGACTGCGCTGCGGCTTCACACTGGCCTCTGCGGAGATTATTAATGTGCTGATGAAAGTGATCGCGCCGTATCCGCTGTCATCCCCGGTGGCCGCCATTGCCGCCGAAGCGCTGCTGCCGGAGGGCATTGCCGTCATGCAGGCACGCGTCAGCGAAATCCGCAGCAACCGGCAGATGCTGTGTGATGAGCTGGGCAAACTGCCGCTGACGGAAACCGTTTTCCCGAGCGAAACCAACTACATTCTGGTGCGTTTCCGTGATGCGGAGCGGGTCTTCCGTAGTCTGTGGGATGAGGGAATTATTTTACGTGACCAGCGCAAACAACGCGGGCTGGAAAACTGTCTGCGCATTACTGTCGGCACCCGGGCGGAATGCCTGCGGGTGATTGCCGCTATCGCCGCGCTTGAAATGCCATAATCTGAGGACAACGGATACCATGACACAGAACGTTTTATTTATTGACCGCGACGGCACTCTGATCACCGAACCACCGGTGGATTTTCAGGTGGACAGATTAGACAAACTGGCTTTTGAGCCGGATGTGATCCCCGCGCTGCTGAAGCTGAAAGAGGCCGGATACCGCTTTGTGATGGTCACCAACCAGGACGGACTGGGTACAGACAGTTTCCCGCAGGCGGATTTCGAGGCACCGCACCAGCTGATGATGCAGATTTTCACCTCTCAGGGCATTACCTTTGATGAGGTGCTGATTTGTCCGCACAAACCGGCGGATAACTGCAACTGCCGCAAACCGAAAATCACGCTGGTGGAAAAATACCTGCTGCCGGGCGTTATTGACGCGAAAAACAGCTATGTGATCGGCGATCGTGAAACTGACATTCAGCTCGCGGAAAACATGGGCATTACCGGCCTGCGTTACGGCCAGCCGGACACTGACTGGAACAGTATCGCAGAGCAGCTGACCCGCCGTGACCGTTACAGCCGCGTGGAGCGCAGAACCAAAGAGACCGATATTCTCACCGAAGTATGGCTCGACCGCGAAGGCGGCAGCACCATCCGCACCGGTGTCGGCTTTTTCGATCACATGCTGGATCAGATTGCCACCCACGGCGGTTTCCGCCTCAATATTCAGGTCAGCGGCGACCTGGTGATTGATGATCACCACACCGTGGAAGATACCGGACTGGCGCTGGGCGAAGCCCTGAAACTGGCACTCGGCGATAAGCGCGGTATCACCCGTTTCGGCTTTACCCTGCCGATGGATGAGTGTCTTGCCCGCTGCGCTCTGGATATCTCCGGCCGTCCGCACCTGGAATACAAAGCCGATTTTAAATATCAGCGTGTCGGCGACCTGAGCACTGAGATGATTGAGCACTTCTTCCGCTCACTCTCCTACACTATGGGCTGCACGTTACACCTGAAAACCAAAGGGAAGAACGATCACCACAGAGCTGAAAGCCTGTTTAAAGTGTTCGGACGGACACTGCGCCAGGCCATCCGTGTGGAAGGTAATGTTCTGCCGAGTTCAAAAGGGGTGTTGTGATGCGCATCGTGATCACCGATACCGGCTGTGCCAATATCGCCTCCGTCCGCTACGCGGTTGAGCGTCTGGGTTATCAGCCGCTGGTCACCGCCGACCCTGATCTTATCCGTCAGGCAGATAAAGTGTTTCTGCCGGGGGTCGGGACGGCGGGTGCGGCAATGGAAAATCTGACAGCGCGCGGCCTGGTGAGCACCATCCGTTCCCTGACACAGCCGGTGCTGGGGATTTGCCTCGGCATGCAGCTGCTCGGCACCACCAGCGAAGAGGGAAATATCGATCTGCTCGGTCTGATTGATACCCCCGTACAGAAAATGACGCCGGATGGTCTGCCGGTGCCGCACATGGGCTGGAATACTGTTGAATTTACCGCCGATCTGCCGCTGTTCCGTGATATCGCGCCGCAGAGCTATTTTTACTTTGTTCACAGTTACTCCTGTCCGGTCAGCGACGCCACGGCAGCCACCACCACGTACGGTGAGGCTTTCAGCAGTGTTCTCTGCCGCGATAATTTTTACGGCGTGCAGTTCCACCCGGAACGTTCAGGTAAAACCGGCATTACTCTGATTAAAAATTTTCTGGAGATGAAATCGTCATGATCATTCCCGCACTGGATTTAATTGACGGACAGGTAGTGCGCCTTCACCAGGGCGATTATGCAAAACAGCGCGATTACGGCGCGGATCCGCTCAGCCGTTTACAAGCTTATGAGCGCGAAGGGGCGCAACTGCTGCACCTCGTGGATTTAACCGGTGCCAAAGACCCGGCGAAGCGCCAGATCCCGTTGCTGAAAACACTGCTGGCGGGTGTGCGCGTGCCGGTACAGATCGGCGGCGGGATCCGTACTGAAGAGGATGTTGCCGCCCTGCTTGATGCCGGTGCCGCCCGCGTGGTGGTCGGCTCCACGGCGATCAAATCCCCGGAAGAAGTAAAACGCTGGTTTGCCCGTTGGGGGGCAGAACGCATCGTGCTGGCGCTGGATGTGCGCATCGGCGCAGACGGTAAAAAACGGGTTGCGGTCAGCGGCTGGCAGGAAGATTCAGAGCAGACCATCGAAGACGTAATCCGCGGTTTCGCCTCTGCCGGGCTGCGCCACGTATTATGTACCGATATCTCGAAAGACGGCACCCTGGCCGGCTCCAATGTGGCGCTTTATCAGGAAATCTGTACCGCGTTCCCGGAGATTGCCTTCCAGGCCTCCGGCGGTATCGGCGGGCTGAATGATATCGCCCCGCTGCCTGCCACCGGTGTGGCGGGCGTGATCGTCGGCCGGGCGCTGCTCGACGGCAAAATGACATTACCGGAGGCTATCGCATGCTGGCAAAACGCATAATTCCCTGCCTGGACGTCCGTGACGGACAGGTGGTCAAAGGGGTTCAGTTCCGTAATCACGAAATCATCGGCGACATTGTCCCCCTCGCCCGCCGTTATGCCGAAGAAGGCGCGGATGAGCTGGTATTCTATGATATCACCGCCTCCTCTGATGGTCGCGTGGTGGATAAAAGCTGGGTAGCCAAAGTAGCAGAAGTGATTGATATTCCGTTCTGTGTGGCAGGCGGGATCCGCAGTACCGAAGATGCTGCCGCGATCCTCAGTTTCGGGGCGGATAAAATCTCCGTGAACTCCCCGGCGCTGAGTGACCCGACTCTCATCACCCGGCTGGCTGACCGCTTCGGCGTGCAGTGCATTGTCGTCGGGATCGATACCTGGCACGATGCGGAAAGCGGAAACTATCAGGTCTATCAGTTTACCGGTGATGAAAAACGCACCATCGCCACTTCCCGTAACACCCTCGACTGGGTACAGGAAGTGCAGCAGCGCGGTGCCGGGGAGATCGTCCTCAATATGATGAACCAGGATGGTGTACGCAACGGCTACGACCTGGAGCAGCTGAAAAAAGTGCGTGAAGTGTGTCAGGTGCCGCTGATTGCCTCGGGTGGTGCCGGTCATCCGGATCACTTCCGTGATGCGTTTTTACAGGCCGGTGTTGACGGCGCGCTTGCCGCCTCTGTCTTCCACAAACAAATTATTAATATCGGCGACCTGAAACGCGGACTTGCCCGCGACGGGATCGTTGTCAGAATACAGGAGTAACACACGATGCTCACGGAACAGGAAATCGCACAACTGGACTGGCAGAAAACCGGCGATCTGCTGCCGGTTATTGTGCAGCACGCCGTCTCCGGTGATGTGCTGATGCTGGGCTACATGAACCGCGACGCACTGGACAAAACGATCAGCGAAAAACGCGTGACGTTTTATTCCCGCACCAAACAGCGGTTGTGGACCAAAGGGGAATCGTCCGGGCATTTCCTTAATCTGGAAGACCTGTTTAAAGATTGTGATAACGACACGCTGCTCGCGCTGGTCACCCCGATCGGCCCGACCTGTCATCAGGGTACCAACAGCTGTTTTGCGCCCGCACAGACAGCCCAGGGTTTCCTGTATGAACTGGAGTCTGTTATAAAATCCCGCAAAACGGCGGATCCGGACAGCTCTTACACAGCACAACTCTATGCCGCCGGGACCAAACGGATTGCCCAGAAAGTGGGCGAGGAAGGCGTGGAAACCGCACTGGCCGCCACTGTCCGCGATAAGGCGGAACTGACCTCAGAATCCGCGGATCTGCTCTATCACCTGCTGGTACTGCTCCAGGATGCCGATCTGGATCTGGCCGCTGTTATTGAAAAACTGCGTTCCCGTCACCGTTAATCCGAAAGCGGGGGAAATCCTTTTTTGTCCGCTGTTTTTGTTGCCGTAACCTTCTATAATAGGCAGGATATTGGCAACAAATGCAGAGACTATGAGTGATATGACCCCGATTTTTGAGAAACTGACCGCCCGGCTGGATGAACATAATGCCCGCTACCGTGTGGTACATCATGCCTCCGCCGGGAAAACCGAAGAAGTCGCCAGAGTGCGCGGCACACACCACGGTCAGGGTGCCAAAGCACTGGTTTGTCATATCAAGGGAAACGGTGTACGTCAGTATGTTCTTGCGATTCTGCCTTCTGATCAGCAGGCGGATTTACAGGCACTGGCAAAAAAAACCGGCGGCACCCGCGCCTCTCTCGCCAGCCCTGCAGAAACAGCTGAACTGACACAGTGTGTGTTCGGTGCTATCCCGCCGTTCAGCTTTCACCCTGATCTCCGTCTCGTTGCCGATCCGATGTTATTTGAACGTTTCAGTGAGCTGGCCTTTAATGCCGGCAGCCTGGAGTGCTCCATTATTCTGAATACAAAGGACTATCAGCGGATTGCCGATCCTGAAACAGTATCGTTTGTCCGCCGTGAACTTTGATTTTTGCTTGGGAAGGCGCTTATGCAGGACGAACTTTTAGACTCGCTTTATTATCTGCTGTTACTCAGCCTGCTGCTGTATCTGTCGCGCCACCGCTGGCGCCGCTGGTTCAAAACACAGAAATCCCGCAGGCGTTTTGTCTCCTCGCCGGAGGAAGATGAGCAATCCCTGCGGCAGCAGTTGAGTGCGCCGTATCTCAACGGCAGCCAGTTTCATAAAACCGACCACTTTTTTGCGGTCAGCGCCCTGCTGCGCGAAGTCCTGATGCATTATGAGGAAAAGCAGATCCGGCTGAATGACAGTCTGTTTACCCGGGAAGACAGTTATGAGTTTACCTGTCTCGGTACTCCGCTGCCCGCGCCTGAAACCGCCACACTGGCAGAGCGGATGGCACTGCGGGATGATTTTCAGTATACCGCCGCTGAACGGCTCAACCGCTACTGCATCACCTCTCCGGCCGGAAAGCCGCTGAACCAGCAAATCGGCCTGTGGATAGATATGATCCAGTCTCTGCTGGATACCGAACTGGTTCTGTTACTGGAAGAGAACAACCAGAAGGACCGGGATTGCCCGTCACTGCAGTTATCCGCTGAGCAGGTTCATCACTGGCTCGATGAAATCAACGATACCATGACACAGACCGCCTCACGGGTTCTGCAGGCACATACCCGCAGCAGTGTTGTGATGTAAAAAAAGACCCGCACTGCGGGTCTTTGATTTTTATTCTGTTACTGTCAGTGCAGCGCCAGTTTCAGCGCCTCTTCTTTCAGATCCAGTTCCTGCACCAGCCGGGTGTAAGTGTGCTCACTGATATTCTTACTCTTACGCAGCTGTTTGAGGGCATCCCGCTCCGCCTGAAGCGCTGTCAGTGACATCCGCCGTTCCATGCGGATCACATTATGCCAGTCAAATCCGGCAGTCTGGTCATCACTGTTACTGTCAAGATGACGGCCGTAGATCTCCAGCAAATGAGTCCCCACTTCTGTGCGCAGTGTCATTTCATCAATATCTTCCAGCGGCTCCGCCATCTGCACACGCAGATTGCTCATTGCGGCTTCATTCAGGGTGAAACGGGCATTCAGCTCTTCATTATCATGCGGTAAGTCCGTATTCAGCCCTCTGGTCAGCACCGGCAGTGCAACCGCCGCAATCACCAGTGAAAACAGAATCACCCCCATAGCGAGAAAGATAGCCAGATCCCGGTGCGGAAACGGTGAACCGTCATTCATCAGCATCGGCAGTGTCAGGATACCGGCGAGGGTAATCGCCCCGCGCACACCGGCAGTTGCCATAATCGCCATCAGGCGCAGATGCGGCATATCAGACTGCTTACCTTTGCGGCGCTGGCGGAAAACCGTCAGTGTCATGGCAATCCATACCCAGGCAAAACGCAGCACCGCCAGGCCAAAGGTGATAATCACCACGTACAGCAGCAGTACCCACGGTGCGGAAGCTCCGGCATCTGCCGCCACCTGCGGCACTGAGCGCCACATACCCGGTAACTGTTCACCCAGCAGAATAAAGATCATTCCGTTCAGCGCGACCTGCACGGTGTCCCAGACCGCCTTGCTCTGCATGCGGGTGGCAGACTGCATACGGCCGACAATACGCTCATAGTGCATGGCGATACCGGCTGCCACTGCGGCCAGAATGCCGGACACACCCAGGTGCTCTGCCGCCAGATAAGAGACAAACGGGATCAGCAGGCTGATCATAATCTGAATCGCCGGGTCTTCCCCGGTACGCTGCACCAGGAACTGGTTCACTTTCCCGATAAACATGGCAATCAGTAAACCGACCATAATTCCGCCCAGCGCTACCACCATAAACTTCCCGGCAGCTGACGGCAGAGAGAATGTCCCGGTCAGTGCAGCTGTTACAGCAAAACTGAAGCACACCAGGCCGCTGGCATCATTAAAGAGGGATTCCCCTTCCAGAATATGGGCCATACGGGACGGCAGCGGCGCATTGACGGTCATTGCCGCCACAGACACCGGGTCTGTCGGTGACAGGATCGCCGCTAATGCAAAAGCAACCGCCAGGGAAACCGCCGGGATCAGCCAGTGGATAAACAGCCCCATGCCGACAACCGTGAAGAACACCAGACCGATGGCCAGCGAGAAAATCGGTTTGATATCACTGAACAGCGCTTCCTTCGGAATACGCCAGCCGTCAAGAAACAGCAGAGGCGGGATAAAAAGGAACAGGAACAGATGCGGCTCAAACGCCACATCAAAACCGAAGAGTGATAACCCCGCGCCAATGGCAATCTGAATAAAAGGCAGCGGAATTTTGTCCCCCAGCAGACGGGAGATAAACACACTGGCAATCACAGCCAGCAAAAAAACAAGGATCAGTGTCACAACAGACATAGGCGGTTTTTTATCCCTCAGGAAATCTGATACATAACCATAATTCAGGAATTGCAGGGTATACAATTAAAGATAAAAATAAAGCAGATAAATCAGTAATTGTAAAATTATTGTGTGTCAAAATCTGAATACCCCGTTACCGGCCACCCTGACAGATATCTTAAATGAAAAAATACTACTGGCCGGTGTGATTACCGCCTGCTCTGCTTATGCAGTCCCTGATACCTGGTCAATGGGCGCTGCCCGGGGATTTACTGAATACTGCATCAGTAACGGATCCGGTGATCGCGTGATTATTACCTGTAACTAACAAACCAGCCGGAAAATTTAAACCCCGCGCCAAAAACAGCCAGAAAATCTTCAGTGATTTTGAATGTGCCCCGGTTGAATAACCTGCACAGAAATGAGAATAACGCCGCCGTCTCCGGCGGCGTTATTGTTTTAACCCTTAGTAATCATCACGGTCTTCCGGATTCTCCGGCAGTGTGATTTTCACACGGTTAATACGGTGATTCTGAATTTCCAGCGGCTCAAACAGGCAGCCGTCAATGTTAATCTGCTCACCGACTTTCGGCAGACGCTGCAAATGCTCCATCAGCAGACCGGCCACCGTTTCATACTCGCGTTTTTCATCGAGTGTCAGCGGAATATAGTTGATTAAATCCTCCAGCGGCATAAAGCCGTTGGTGATCCAGCTGTTATCATCCGTAAACTGAATGTCATGGCGGGCATCATTCTCAACACCGCTGACCGGCAGATTACCGGCAATGGTTTCCATCACATCTGTCAGTGTCACCACCCCTTCGACATACCCGAACTCATCGGCCACAAAGGCAAAGTGTGTCTGCGCCTGACGGAACTGCTCCAGCGCTTTCAGTAATGACAGCTGTTCAGGGAAGACCAGCGGCTGTTTGATCAGCGCATGCAGATCCAGCGTATCCTGTTGTAAACGCTGATGCAGCAGGTCAATCACATGCACCACACCCAGCAGTTCATCATCATCCGCCGAGCCTTTGATCACCACGCGGGTGTGCGGATTTTTAATCAGCAGTGCCGCAATTTCATCACTGGTCGCATCAATCCGCAGCATCTCCACATCATGACGCGAGGTCATAATACTGTTGACGTTACGCTGCGACAGCCCCAGCACGCGGACAATCATCTGCCGCTCTTCCGGGTCAAAAATTTCCTGATTATCCGAAATCAGATCCGCCGTGCGGTTATCCAGCTCTGAAGATTCGCGCTTGCCGCTCAGAATACGCAGTACCGCTTCCGCCGTGCGCTGGCGCAGAGAGTTTCTCCCGCGCAGGAATTTACGGCGGTTAAACATTGCCACCTGGTTGAGCATCTCAATCATGATGGAGAAACCGATCGCCGCGTAGAGGTAACCTTTCGGAATGTGATAGCCGAACCCTTCCGCCACCAGGCTGAAACCGATCATCAGCAGGAAGCTGAGACACAGGATAACAATGGTCGGGTGCTCATTGACAAAGCGGGTCAGCGGACGGCTGCCCCAGATCATCAGCAGCATGGCAATAATCACCGCCGTGACCATCACACCGATGTGGTCCACCATCCCGACTGCCGTGATCACGGAGTCCAGCGAGAAGACGGCGTCCAGCACAATAATCTGTGCCACCACCGCCCAGAATTTTGAGGTTTTCCGCTGCTGCCCGTCGTTATGCTCACCGCCTTCCAGCCGTTCGTTCAGCTCCATTGTGGCTTTGAACAGCAGGAACAGACCCCCGATCAGCATAATTAAGTCACGCGCACTGAACGGATGGCCGAACATCGTAAACATCGGTTTGGTCAGCGTGATAAGCCAGGAGAGGCTGAACAGCAGAATAATACGCATGACCAGCGCACACAGCAGACCGGTTATACGGGCTTTGTCACGCAGTGCAGGAGGAAGTTTATCGGCAAGAATGGCAATGAAAACAAGGTTATCAATACCAAGAACAATTTCGAGTACGATTAATGTGGCCAGGCCGGCCCAAATCGACGGATCAGCGATCCATTCCATACGGTTAGTTTTACCTTTTATTCACACAGCTTATGCTGCATCCGGAATAATGCGGATTGTGCGGCCAAATAGCAATAAAAAATTCCGTACTTTGCCGCTGTTCCTGTTGTGCGCTATGACGAGACCGTTTGCATCAATCGCTACCACGCAGCCTTTACATGCGTTAAACTGTGACGAAATTAACAGTCAGCTAACGAAATCGTCGTTAGTCACGGGTCAATTCCTGAAGGAGTCTTCATGTCCAAACAACAAATTGGTGTTGTCGGTATGGCCGTTATGGGCCGTAACCTCGCACTGAATATTGAAAGCCGCGGTTATTCTGTTTCTGTTTTTAACCGCTCTTCAGATAAAACCGATGAAGTGATTGCTGAAAACCCGGGAAAAAAACTGGTTCCCAGCTACAGCATTGAAGAGTTTGTTGACTCCCTGGAAAAACCCCGCCGTATCCTGCTGATGGTCAAAGCCGGTGAAGCCACCGACAAAACCATCGCGTCCCTCACTCCGCATCTCGATAAAGGCGACATTCTGATCGACGGCGGTAACACCTTCTTTCAGGACACCATCCGCCGTAACAAAGAGCTGTCCGCACAGGGCTTTAACTTTATCGGCACCGGCGTTTCCGGTGGTGAGGAAGGCGCACTGAAAGGGCCGTCCATTATGCCGGGCGGACAAAAAGAAGCTTACGAACTGGTTGCCCCGATCCTGAAACAGATCGCGGCACAGGCCGAAGGCGAGCCGTGTGTGACCTATATCGGTGCTGACGGTGCCGGTCATTACGTCAAAATGGTTCACAACGGTATCGAATACGGCGATATGCAGCTGATTGCGGAAGCTTACTCCGTCCTGAAAAATGCCCTCGGCATCAGCAATGATGAACTGGCTTCCGTCTTCAGTGAGTGGAACAACGGCGAACTGAGCAGCTACCTGATTGATATCACAAAAGATATCTTCCGCAAGAAAGATGAAGACGGCAACTATCTGGTGGATGTGATCCTCGATGAAGCCGCTAACAAAGGTACCGGTAAATGGACCAGCCAGAGCGCGCTCGACCTCGGCGTGCCGCTGACACTGATCACCGAATCCGTATTTGCCCGTTATATCTCGTTTCTGAAAGACCAGCGCGTTGCGGCTTCCAAAGTACTGAAAGGACCGAAAGCAGCTGTGTTCAGCGGTGATAAAGCAGAGTTTATTGAAAAAGTCCGCCGCGCCCTGTATCTGGGTAAAATTGTCTCTTATGCTCAGGGCTTCTCACAGCTGCGCGTTGCCTCTGATGAGTACAACTGGGATCTGAACTACGGCGAAATCGCGAAAATCTTCCGCGCCGGTTGTATCATCCGTGCCCAGTTCCTGCAGAAAATCACTGACGCATATGCGGAAAACCCGGCACTGGCTAACCTGCTGCTGGCCCCTTACTTCACACAGATTGCCGATGAATATCAGCAGGCACTGCGTGATGTGGTCTGCTACGGTGTTCAGCACGGTATCCCGACACCGACCTTCTCTGCCGCTATCGCCTATTATGACAGCTACCGCAGCGCGGTACTGCCGGCGAACCTGATCCAGGCACAGCGTGACTATTTCGGTGCACATACTTATAAACGTACTGATAAAGACGGCGTGTTCCACACCGAATGGCTGGAAAATAATTAATTCCTGCCGCTATCCGCATTTGTCAGAGCTGGGATAATTATCCCGGCTTTTTCCTGTTTACAGCCTGCCTGCCCCTCAAATAGACTTAATCAAATCAAATTATCCGCAAAATAATAATGAATAACATAAATCCCTGGGGTGATGTGGTTCTGCCTTCACGGCCGGAGTACCGGCTCTCAGCCATGCTGCTCACCTTTTTCCTTGCCCTGCTCAATACCGGCGTTTATATCTGGCAGGTGAATTACGCTTCGCCGCTGGCAGACCAGGTCTACAATATGCTGCTGGCGGGCGGCAGTGTGTATCAGTTATCACTGACCGGCGACTGGTGGCGCTATATAACCAGCATCCTGCTTCATTCCGATCCGTTTCATCTGGGCGTCAATCTCATCGCCCTTCTGGTGTTCGGCATTAACTGTGAAGCGCTGACCGGCAAAATGAGAATGCTGTTTATCTATCTGTTTACCGGTATTTCCGCATCCTTTGCCAGCGCGCTCTGGCAGGCCACTCAGAACGATATGTCTCCGCTGTCCGGCATTCCGGTGACTGTCGGTGTCGGGGCCTCCGGCGCCATTATGGGGCTTGCCGGTACCACCGTGATGTATCTTATCCGGGCCCGGAAAGATCCGTCCGTGTCGGTGGCGGACAGCCTGCGTTATAAAAATCTGCTGATCACCATGATTGTCCTGATCGTACTGTCGGTACTCAGTGCAGTGCCGGATGATGAGGAGCCGGTGACGGATAATGTGGCCCATTTCAGCGGGCTGATTTGCGGTGCCGTTCTGGGATGGCTGTATTCCGCTGCCTCCGGTGTCCGTAACCGCAGAATGGATCGCCGTTCATGGCTGATTTCCGCCGCCGCAACCGGTCTGCTTATCCTGCTTCTGTTCACCTGCTCTTCAAGCCGTGAACAACAATTGCTCTTTGAACGGGAAACGATTCTGGAAGATATCGCGGCTCAGGCTGATGCGCTGCCGTCCGGACAGAAAAACAATTAAATGATTGATTCCGGTCACATTAATCAGTGACGTAAACCGCTATGGTGATTAAACGATTAATGACAGAAGCAGGTGATGATATGGATTATTGGTTTGTATCGTACAAAGTGCGTGCCCGTAACGGAGACACTTTACAGGGACATCAGATCACAGAAACCGAAGCCGGTGTGTCACCCCGGGATGCATTAGAACAAGCTACTCAGAAAATTGCCGACGAGTCTCAGGCTGACCTGCGTTCAGTCCGTATTCTTGCCTTTAACCGTGTGTAATTAACGCCCCTCACAGAACAAAAACCCCGTCAGATACGGGGTTTTTTTATATCATTATGCCGCCACTCTTTCGATATTGACCTTATCACCCGCAGCCAGCCGCCCGAGCGCGGTTTTCAGCAGGGTATCGGTGAAAAGATAAAACCCGACATGGCTGTTATCAATCGCTGCGACAGTCAGGCAGCAGCCGTTATACGATACGGAATCACCAATCGCCAGCCCCGTTAATAATTCCTCCGGAAACTGCACAATATGAATCAGATGATCATTGTTTTCTTCAATTTTTAGAATCAGCGCCGTGCCCTGCACCACACCGGTAAAAATCTTATCCAAAGCCAACCTCACACTTTCCGTACTGATACAAAAAAGCCGCAGCGGATAACCGCTGCGGCCCGTGTCGTTTTACAGTGTTACCGGCACCAGGAACTCAGTGGCGACAATCACCACCAGCAGGCCGACAAGCACCGGAACGGATGTCCGTTTCACCACTTCAAACGGTGAAATTTTCGCCATACCGGCAACCGCCACCACCACACCGGAAACCGGTGACATGGTACGGCCGAGGTTGGATGCCTGTAACATCGGGATCACCAGGTACGCCGGGTTGATACCCATCTGCTGTGCCAGGCGCGGGATCAGCTCCACAAACGCATAGAACGGCGCATTACCGGAACCGGTAGTCATCGCCGCCAGCATGGTAATAATCACCAGAGCAATCATCATGATAATCGCGCCGGAACCGAAAGACTGCGCCAGGCTGATCAGACCGGAGATAAAGCCGACGGTGCTCAGGCCCTGAGCGAACACACCGGCCGCCACCAGCAGCATAACCACGGTGGCAAAGGCATCCGCCATACCACGGTAGCAGACATCCAGCCCGGCATAGACTTTTTTGCCGTCAAAACCACGGACGAATTCAATAATGGCAGACAAAATAATACAGCCGACAATAATCGTGATGATGTGTAATTCAGGCAGCACGATATGGCTCAGGAAACCGATGCTGAACGGCTTACCATCAAACAGCAGTACGCCGATGATCGGCATAAACGGCAGAATGGCATAAAATTTCGGCGCATTGGTGGTGATTTCTTTGACGTCCAGGATCTCAGATTTGATATCTTCTTTGCGATCGAGGAAACGCTGCCAGAAATAGTGAGCAATCGCCATAGATACAATCGCCACGATAGAAATCGGCAGAGTCAGGCTGAATGCAAACTCTTTCAGCGGGATCTGAGATGCTTCTGCCGCAATTACCACATCGCCGGAGGTCGGTGCCAGGATAATTGCCGCCGGAGAGGCACAGATAGCCGCCGCCGCACCACGGCTGATCCCCACGTTCACCATCACCGGGAACAGGGTTGCCATCAGTAACACACCGAGACCGGTGGCGGAGGAAACCGCCAGAGACATCAGACAGGCAATAAAGTAGGCCACGATCATCAGCAGGTACGGAGAGTTCACGACCTGTAACGGTTTGGAGACCATTTTGATGACCACGTCGTTGGCACCGATATGAGTCATATAAGCCGCAAAGCCGCACAGTACCATGATCATCATACCGAGGTCGCCGCCGCGGTTCATCAGCAGGTACTTCACATACTCAATAATGTTTGTCGGTCCCCAGCCGGTGGAGGTGGCGGCGGACGGCAGGATGTTTTTCCCCATGATGACACTGATGATCAGAAGCAGTAAGCCCCCGACCATCAGCACCCCTGTGGCTGAATACCCTTTAATAATATAGCGCCCGACGCCGACGGCGACGACAGCACCAATAAGAAGATCTAACATTTCTGCTCCTGTCTGGTATTTTTATTTATAAAAATGATTAATGCACTCTGCCGAAAACCGGGAACAGATTAAATGATATGCGTCAATGAACCTTAGTTATTACCCGTATCATTTAAGTGTTCCGGCCTCCGGCATTAAAAAAGCAGTGACAATATAAATTATCGTCACTGCTCTGTTTGTATAAATCGTCCGCGAATTTATAACCGGTTAAGCAAGGATTCCACAGCTTTGAGATCCTTTCCGGTTTTTTCATTCAGCAACTCTCCGGCTGCCTGTTTTACCCGTTGCTGTATCTGATTACGCAACAGGTTTTCCACTTCGAACTTATACTGAATATTATCCCAGTTACCGAACAGCACCACCGGAATACGGACAGACTGCAGCCAGGTCACCAGGTCATTGGTTTTCCCCCAGCCTTTTAAGATCTGAACCCCCAGGTTCACATCCATATTCTGTTTCACCAGGTTCGTCCGGCCGCTGCCGGTGATATTAAAGGCATCGGATACTGCCAGAATTTTACTGATTTTTACTTCACCGTTATTCAGGGTACCGATAGCTTCCAGTTTTTTCGCTTCGGTCATAGCATCCATCGATTCCGGCTGCGCCACTTTATCTGTCGCCTGGGAGAGCGACTGCTGGATAAGATACGGAATATTCAGGCCGAGCAGCTTAACATCAGTGATGGTCAGTGCCACGTCACCGCGCCAGTTGTTTAAGACCGCGTCCTGATCATAACCGGTACCACGCAGATCGCCGTCAAAACTCAGGCGTCCGGTGAATTTTTCCGGCATTTTAAACGCCGCCAGCAACGGTTTGACATCAATATTCTGTAACAGCGGTTTGATACGCAGCTGTGCCGGAACTTTTTCGGAATAAATCGTCATCGGCAGAGAGAAACGGCCGCCGAACACGTTGCCGGTCATTTTGGAGATTTCCGTGATGCTGCCCCGGTTCTCTGCTTTCACCGTCAGCTGGCCGATTTCCATTCCCTGGTAAATCAGGGAATCCACATTCAGCGCCAGAGTGGCATTGAAGTGGTTCATAAAGGTCAGATCATATTTATCCGCATCACTGCCGGTGGTAACCACCGCCGGTTTGGTGGCAACCGGGGTTTTTTCCCCGTTTTCTGCATGTACGGCACGCTCATAACCGAGCAGATTATCCAGATTCAGTTTTGAGGAGGTCAGTTGGATATCATAACGCGGGGTTTCACCGAGTGCCGCTTCCACTGTGCCACTGAGCTGGCTTTCGTTAGCGCTCAGTTTCAGATTTTCCAGGATCAGGGACTGCGGTGCCTGGCCGACCGCTTCGTGCCAGGTATAGGTGGTCGTACCGTTGCCGTTGATGCCGTTGGCATACAGACCGGCACCGGACAGACGGTAATTCAGGCGGTTAATATTGCCGCTGACCTGCACCGGGTACTGGGAGAGGTCAATATCAGAACTCAGGCTGAAAGAGAGCTCCTGCTGATTGCGCAGAATATTACTGTTCAGCGCTATCACATAGCGTTCAGGGGTATTACGCTCAAGAGAGAAGTTAATATCGCGCATGTTGATCTGCGAACCGTCTTCTGTCTGCCAGACCAGCAGGCTGTTGGCGATACGGATGCGGTCAACATCAAACGACCATTTGTTTTCCTGTTCGACAGGCACCGGGCGGGCTTTCTGATTACCCGGCGCAACAGGAGCGCTTTTCTTCTCTTTTGATTCGGTTTCAGGCAGGATTTTCAGCAGTGCGCCGTCAAGCATCACTTCACGAACCGATAACTGATGGGACAGCAGCGGCCAGAGTTCAACGTCGAGGCGCATATTTTCGGCAGTTACCACCGGTTCGGCGGCATCGGGGGCAGTCAGGGACATTTTACCGGTGATGATGCTCAGTTTCGGCCAGACATGCCAGCGCATATCATCTTTCATCACCAGCTCGTAACCGGTGTCTTCCTTCACCTTGTTAACGATATAGTCGCGGAAATCATTCGGGTTCACCAGCAGGATTAAGGCCGCGAGGCCCGCCGCTATCACGACAAGCAGAATAATCAGCGTGGTGAAAAATCGTTTCATAATCCCTGTTCCTTTCCCATTCTCTGTTGAACCCGCTGGCGGACAGTACTGTCCGCCGTTTAATCTTCGCTGATACGGCTGCCCACAGCTCCCTGCTGATTTTTGTATTTTGCATCGCTGCGGCGGTTATACGGCCGGTCAGCGGAGCCGGATAACGGCTCAAAACTCAGGGCACCGATCACCATTCCCGGCCGCAGTGCCAAGGGTAACTTACCTGAGTTGTAAAATTCCAGTACGATTTGCCCGTGCCAGCCCGGATCGATCCGGTGTGCGGTCACGTGGACCATCAGCCCGAGGCGTGCCAGTGATGAACGCCCGTCCAGCCAGCCGACCAGGTTATCCGGCAGTGTGACAGATTCCAGTGTCACTGCCAGTGCCAGTTCACCCGGATGCAGGTAGAACACTTCATCTTCAGTCAGGGTGATTTCATCACTCATGACATTTTCCAGCGCCGCATTCACTTCTTCTTTCGGGCCGCTGAGATCAATATACGCGGCGGTATGGCCCCGGAAAACCCGGAACTGATGCCCGAGGCGGACATCTGCGGTCGCCCCGTTGATCCGCTCAACCGGCGGACGCGGGGAGATGGTCAGTCTGCCATCATCAAGCCACTGAATAATGTCACGGTCACAAAGTCGCATGGTATCATCCTTATAAAACTCAGCGTTTATCACCGGCGGATAAACGCGGGTTAATCGTTGTTGGCGGCTTACTCGCAGAACTGACTGATTTTGGCTTTCAGAATATCAATCGCCACGCGGTTTTTACCGCCCCGCGGCACTATGATATCAGCATATTGTTTTGTTGGTTCAATAAATTGCAGGTACATCGGACGGACGGTTTTATTGTACTGTGCAATCACCGAGTCCAGTGTGCGTCCGCGCTCATTCACATCACGGCGGATGCGGCGCATCAGGCAGATATCCAGCGGGGTGTCGACGAAAATGGAGAAGTCCATCTGCTCGCGCAGACGTTTGTCTGTCAGCAGCAGGATACCCTCAAGAATAATCACCCGTTTCGGGCTGAACAGAACCGATTCCGGTTTGCGGGTATGCTCGGCGTAATCATATTGCGGTAACTGAATCGACTTACCGGATTTCAGTGTTTTCAGATGCTGTAACAGCAATTCGTGATCCATAGAGCCCGGATGGTCATAGTTGACCTTGATGCGCTCTTCCATCGGCACATCGCTCTGATCTTTATAGTAGCAGTCTTCCGGAATCACACCGATATTGTGATCGCCCACCTGAGCACGTAACTCGTGATAAAGCGTGTTGGCAATCAGACTTTTTCCTGACGCGGATGCGCCGGTGATGCCGATGATAGTGCACTGCTGCTGTGCTGTGTCAGCCATAATTGAAATAACCCGGTTTGAAAATAGGAGAGAAAAAAACCGAAACGGTCTGCTGCGGCCTCTTTTAATGCTTATCCGGCCGTGAGTAACAAAACGTGTCCGCCCGGCGCTGAATTATAGGGAGTAACGGCGTGAGATTCCAGCATAATCGGGCATCCGGCCTCATTATTTCGGGGTAACCGCTCTTATGGCCACCCGAAAAAAAGACCAGCACATCACTGCACTGGTCTTTTTGACTTTCCGGACGTGCCGGAGCAGAAATAAATTCCGCTTAAACTGCGCGGAAAGCGATCTCTGTCGGGATTTTATCCCCTTCCCAGAACATTTCTGCCGTCACATTTACGGCGATCTCACGGTAGATATCCGCAAACTCGCCATCCGGGTCACGCATCACCGTCGGCTGGCCGCGATCGAGGTCTTCACGCAGCGAGATATGCAGCGGCACCTGTCCCAGCAGTTTGGTGTGATAGCGTTCCGCCAGTTTCTCCGCCCCGCCGGTGCCGAAAATCGGCTCGACATGGCCGCAGTTACTGCAGATGTGCGCACTCATGTTCTCCACAATCCCCAGAACCGGCACGTTCACTTTCTTGAACATGACGATACCTTTCATGGCATCCACCAGCGCGATATCCTGCGGTGTGGTTACCACCACCGCACCGGTGACAGGGATGTTTTGTGAGAGGGTCAGCTGGATATCACCGGTGCCCGGCGGCATATCGATGACCAGATAGTCCAGATCCGGCCACAGGGTATCCTGTAACATCTGCATCAGGGCTTTACTGGCCATCGGGCCGCGCCAGACCATGGCGTTATCATCTGTCACCAGATAGCCGATAGAGTTAGAGGCCAGGCCGTAAGCCATAATCGGGGCCATATGCTGGCCGTCCGGTGAGGTCGGGCGCTCTTTGGTGGTGCCCAGCATGTTCGGGATGGACGGGCCGTAAATATCCGCATCGAGGATACCGACTTTCGCCCCTTCCGCCGCCAGTGCCAGCGCAAGGTTAACCGCGGTACTGGATTTACCCACACCGCCTTTGCCGGAGCTGACCGCCAGAATATTGCGGACACCGTTAATGCCCGGCAGATCATTGGCCCGGCGCAGTGTCGCGATATCATGACGCAGTTTCCAGTCCACCGCCGCCGCACCGGTCACTTTGCGTAATTCTTTGGTTTTTGCTTCAATCAGTGCTTCAAACGGGCGCTTCCAGACAAACGGCATCACCAGCTCAACATGCAGCACATCATCCAGCATTGCGCAGTGATTCAGCGCTTTGATGGCAATCAGGTTGCGTTTGAGTGTCGGATGCTCAAATGTCGCCAGTACCTGCGCGACCTGGTCGTTCAGCAATTCAGGGTTCATCTCCCCGGGGGATTTCGCATTCATCCCGGCTCCTTAAATTTATCGTTTTTATTGCCTGTAACTATCGGCTTCAATGATAGCAGAAGCCAACTGATTAATTTAGTCATTCCGCGCAAACCCGCACAAAACAAATCCCCTGCAATCAGCAGGGTTATCGCCGGATGTTCACGGCAGAAAAAAGTCCGGAAAACCACACACAAAGCCGGATTACTGCTGGCAGGGGTGGACGGGATCGGTTAACATCAAAGACCCTTTATTATTTGAGGAAGTGAAATACTCTATGTCTCAGATCGCTAATAAAATTTTGGTAACCTGTGCGTTGCCATATGCAAACGGTTCAATCCATCTCGGTCATATGCTGGAACATATCCAGGCTGATATTTGGGTCCGTTTTCAGCGAATGCGCGGCAAAGAGGTTCACTTCATCTGCGCCGACGATGCTCACGGCACCCCGATTATGCTCAAGGCACAACAGCAGGGGATCTCTCCTGAAGAGATGATCGCCAACATGAGCGTTGAGCATCAGAAAGATTTTGCTGATTTCGCCATCAGCTTTGATAACTACCACTCCACGCACAGCGAGGAGAACCGGGTGTTATCCGGGAACATCTATCTGGCACTGAAAAAGAACGGTCATATTGAAACCCGGACCATTTCCCAGCTGTATGATCCGGAAAAAGGCATGTTCCTGCCGGACCGCTTTGTGAAAGGCACCTGCCCGAAATGTAAAGCGGAAGACCAGTACGGCGATAACTGCGAAGTGTGCAGCGCGACCTACAGCCCGACCGAGCTGATTAACCCGCGCTCCGTGGTCTCCGGTGCCACACCGGTGCTGCGCGAAAGTGAGCATTACTTCTTTGATCTGCCGGCTTTCGCTGACATGTTACAGGCATGGACCCGCAGCGGCGCGCTCCAGGAGCAGGTCGCCAACAAAATGCAGGAGTGGTTTGATTCCGGCCTGCAGCAGTGGGATATCAGCCGTGATGCGCCGTATTTCGGCTTTGAGATCCCGGATGCACCGGGCAAATACTTCTATGTCTGGCTGGATGCGCCAATCGGCTACATGGGGTCATTCAAAAACCTGTGTGACAAACGCGGCAATCTCGATTTTAACGAGTTCTGGAAGAAAGATTCTGACGCTGATCTGTACCACTTTATCGGTAAAGATATCGTGTACTTCCACAGCCTGTTCTGGCCTGCCATGCTGGAAGGCAGCGGTTATCGCAAGCCGACCAACCTGTTTGTCCACGGCTATGTGACGGTTAACGGCGCGAAGATGTCCAAATCACGCGGTACCTTTATCCGGGCCCGCACCTATCTGAATCATCTGAATGCAGACAGCCTGCGTTATTACTACGCGGCGAAACTCTCTTCACGTATTGATGATATTGACCTCAACCTGGAAGATTTCGTTCAGCGTGTTAACAGTGACATCGTTAACAAAGTGGTCAACCTGGCATCCCGTACCGCCGGATTTATCAAAAAACGCTTTAACGGCCGCCTGAGTGCAACCCTGGCTGAACCTGAGTTATATCAGCAGTTTGTCGATGCTGAAAAAACCATCAGCGAAGAGTACACCAGCCGGGAATTCGGCAAAGCTATCCGCGAAATCATGGCGCTGGCTGATGTCGCCAACCGCTATATTGATGAGAAAGCACCGTGGGTGGTGGCGAAACAGGAAGGTAAAGATGATGAGCTGCACGCTATCTGCACCATGGGTATCAACCTGTTCCGCGCACTGATGACCTACCTGAAACCGGTGATGCCGGAACTGGCGGCCCGCAGTGAAGCGTTCCTGAATCAGGAACTGACACTGGACGGCATAGCCAAACCGCTGCTGGATCATCAGATCGCAGACTTCAAGGCCCTGTTCAGCCGTATTGAAATGGCGAAAGTGGAAGAGATGATTGAAGCTTCCAAAGAGGATATCAAAGCGATGTCAGCCAAACCGGTCAGCGGCCCGCTGGCAGATGATCCGATTGCGGACACCATCAGCTTTGATGATTTTGCCAAAGTTGATATGCGTATTGCACAGATCATGTCTGCCGATTTCGTGGACGGCTCTGACAAACTGCTGAAACTGGTACTGGATCTCGGTGGCGAAACCCGTCAGGTCTTCTCCGGCATCCGCCAGGCGTATCCGGATCCGAAAGCGCTGGAAGGCCGCCTGACAGTGATGGTCGCTAACCTCGCACCACGCAAAATGCGTTTCGGGATCTCTGAAGGCATGGTCATGGCCGCAGGCCCGGGCGGAAACGAGATTTTCCTGCTCAGCCCGGATTCCGGTGCACAACCAGGTCAGCAGGTGAAGTAAGTTCTTCTCTGTACAATAAACTGAAAAAAACCTGCGCTCCGGTGCAGGTTTTTTTATGTGACCTATAGCACAAATAAAAAGTTAATTGTATGATGAATAAGTTCATCCAAGAAGGAACATTATCATGAAACCAAAACAGATAGCGGAAACCGGCTGGCGCTATCTCCGGGCATTTCTGATCCTGTATCTGTGCCTGTTTGCCGGCAATATTATCGCGGTGTTACTGCCGTTTTCCGTCCCGGGCAGCATCGTTGGCATGCTGCTGCTTTTTGTGCTGCTCGCACTGCAGATTGTTCCGGCACACTGGGTTCAGCCCGGCTGTACCTTATTAATGAAAAACATGACGATGTTATTTCTGCCGATCGGTATCGGTGTGATGAACTATTACGATACCCTCAGCGCCCAGTTGCTGCCGATCCTCGTCGCCTGTGTCGTCAGTACCTTTATCGCCATGTGTGCTGTGGCGCTGAGTTCTGAATTTATTCACCGCCGCCATGTTCCGGTTCCGGAACAGCAGGAAGCCGATGCGGTGGCCGCAGCAGAACACACTGAACAACAAGAGAAACGCAAATGTTAACGCATATCTGGTGGTCGCTCCCGCTTACCATCGGCGTCTATTTTCTCGCCAGAGCTATCTATATCAAATTTAAGCTGCCGGTATTAAACCCGCTGCTGATATCCATCGTGATTATCATTCCGCTGCTGATATTCACCGGAACTTCATACAACCACTATTTTGAGGGCAGCCGCATTCTCAACGATCTGCTGCAACCTGCGGTGGTGGCACTGGCGTTTCCGCTGTATGAACAGCTGCATCAGATCCGTGCACAGTGGAAATCCATCATCACCATCTGCTTTGCCGGGAGTGTGATTGCCATGGTTACCGGCACCGCTATTGCCTTTATGATGGGCGCGACACCGGAAATTGCGGCCTCTATCCTGCCTAAGTCAGTCACCACCCCGATTGCGATCGCGGTGTCCAATTCTATCGGCGGCGTGGCGGCAATCAGTGCTGTATGTGTGATTTTCGTCGGGATCCTCGGCGCGATTTTCGGCCATACCCTGTTCAGACGCCTGCGGGTTACGACCAAAGCCTCACGCGGCCTGGCAATGGGTACAGCCTCTCACGCTCTCGGTACTGCCCGCTGCGCGGAAGAGGATTATGTGGAAGGCGCTTACAGTTCACTGGCATTAATGACCTGCGGGATTATTACTTCTCTGATGGCGCCGTTTATCTTCCCGGTACTGCTGGCATTATTCGGCTGACCTGAAAATTTGAGCTCCATCTCGCAAATTCAATATTTGTTTCATTCGTTTCATAATGAACGTGATAAAAATCACGTTCATTATGTATAACTACCCGCTAGAATGATCTCATTGATAATGGAGGTCATTTTATGCAAAACCGCTTTCATGCAGCCCTGAACACGCTCCCTTCCCCGTTACAGACCCTGCTGACGGACATTGTTTGTGCTGATACTTTCCCGGGATACTTATCTGCCAAACAGGTCACTGCACTCTGCAACGCCGCAGGTACTGATGAAGATGCCCTCGCGCTGGCTATGCTGCCGCTGGCCGCAGCCTGTGCCGTGACGCCGGTGTCCCGGTTTAATGTCGGCGCAGTTGCACACGGGCTGAGCGGTAACCTCTATTTCGGTGCCAATATGGAATTCTGCCATGTACCGTTACAACAAACAGTGCATGCAGAACAGAGCGCGATCACCCACGCCTGGCTGCGCGGCGAGAAAGGTTTGCGCAAAGTCACCGTCAATTACACACCATGCGGCCACTGCCGTCAGTTTATGAATGAACTGAACAGCGGCACAGACCTGCTGATTCAGTTACCGGAACTGGCTGCCATGCCGCTGAAAACCCTGCTGCCGCATGCTTTCGGCCCGGTGGATCTGGGGATTAAAACCCGGTTATTTGACCAGGTGCATCACGGTTATCATTTCCTCGCCACCAATGCGGTGGTCGGAAAAGCGCTCGAGGCAGCCAACCGCAGCCATGCGCCGTATTCTCATTCTCACAGCGGTGTGGCGCTTCAGGACAGCCGCGGACGTATCTACAGCGGTGCGTATATTGAAAATGCCGCCTTTAACCCGGGACTGCCGCCGTTGCAGGCTGCGCTGATCTTTATGAATATGGCCGGCGGCGACCTGCATGACATTCACCGCGCCGTGCTGGTGGAAGGCAGTAACGCCATGCTGTCACAGTGGGAAAGTACCTCTGCCACACTGAGCGCCCTGGGGTGTCAGGATATCGCCCTGTTCAGCTATTAATTCTGTCTTCGCTGAGGCTGATCCCCATCTGTTCCGGGTATCAGCCTTTACGTGATTATTAAATATAAATCTATCCCGCCTCTCACTTTCACACATCGGCATCACTAATTTCGTAACAATTACTGTACATATTTTTCAGATAACTTAGGATCAGTGCGTCCTGTCTTAAAAATGTCAATTGGCAAAGAGTAGTCATACATGGAACTGGAATACGAAAGTAAACGTGCATTATATATCCCGTATGCGGGCCCTATCCTGTTAGAATTTCCGCTGCTGAATAAGGGAAGCGCCTTCTCCGAAGAAGAGCGCAGTAATTTTAACCTCCACGGCCTGCTGCCTGAAGCGGTGGAGACCATCGAAGAGCAGACTGAACGCGCCTATCGTCAGTATTCTGATTTTAAAAACGATACTGACAAACATATCTACCTGCGTAACATTCAGGATACGAATGAAACGCTGTTCTACCGCCTGCTCAATGCTCACCTCAAAGAAATGATGCCGATCATTTACACCCCGACTGTCGGGGCGGCCTGTGAGCATTTCTCGGACAGCTACCGCCGTGCGCGCGGGCTGTTTATCTCTTATCCGAACCGCGCTTACATTGATGACATGCTGCAGAATGCCACCAAGCAGAATGTAAAAGTCATCGTGGTAACCGACGGTGAGCGGATCCTCGGTCTGGGTGACCAGGGGATCGGCGGGATGGGGATCCCGATTGGTAAACTCTCTCTGTATACCGCCTGCGGCGGCATCAGCCCAGCGTATACCCTGCCTATCGTGCTGGATGTCGGCACCAATAACCAGCAGCGCCTGAATGACCCGCTCTATATGGGCTGGCGTCACCCGCGTATCACCGGCGAAGAATATGATGAATTTGTTGATGAATTTATCAATGCGGTTAAGCGCCGCTGGCCGGATGTGCTGTTACAGTTTGAAGATTTCGCCCAGAAAAACGCGATGCCGCTGCTGGAACGCTACCGCGATCAGCTCTGCTGCTTCAATGATGATATCCAGGGTACCGCATCAGTCACCCTCGGCAGCCTGATTGCCGCCAGCCGTGCCGCAGGCGGACAGCTGAAAGACCAGACTGTTGCCTTCCTGGGTGCCGGTTCAGCCGGGTGTGGTATCGCCGAGCAGATTATCGCGCAGATGAAGTCTGAAGGCCTGAGTGAAGAGCAGGCGCGTGCCCGTATCTTTATGGTGGACAGATTCGGCCTGCTGACGGACAAACTGCCGAACCTGCTGAATTTCCAGAGCAAACTGATCACCAAAAGTGACATTATTGCAGACTGGGATGTGCAGAATGATGCGATTTCACTGGAAGATGTGGTCCGTAACGCTAAGCCGACTGTGCTTATCGGGGTTTCCGGTCAGCCGGGGCTGTTTACGGAAGAGATTATCCGTGAAATGCACAAAAACTGTGCGCGTCCGGTCGTCATGCCGCTGTCCAACCCGACCTCCCGTGTGGAAGCCCGTCCGGAAGATATTATCGCCTGGACAGACGGTCATGCACTGGTTGCAACCGGCAGCCCGTTTAATCCGGTGATTTATAAGGATAAAACCTATCCTATCTCCCAGTGCAACAACTCCTTTATTTTCCCGGGGATTGGTCTGGGTGTGCTGGCCGCCGGTGCCAGACGTGTGACTGACGGCATGATGATGGCAGCAAGCCGCGCGCTGGCTGAATGCTCACCGATGGTTGTTAACGGCGAAGGCTCACTGCTGCCGGATATCGAGGACATCAAAAAAGTCTCCCGTATCATCGCCAAACAGGTTGCCAAAGAAGCACAGATCCAGGGTGTCGCGACTGTGACCTCTGACGGTGCACTCGATGAAGCTATCGAACGTAACTTCTGGCATCCGGAATATCGTGTTTACCGCCGGACATCTTTCTGACGAATAACCGGTATTCTGCCGCTGAAAACCCGCACTTGTGCGGGTTTTATTCTTTTTTTCACCCTTGCCAGCCTTTCCCCGCTCAAGTAATCTTAGCCTTATGGTAACTAATTAGTGATAAAGGTCTCAGTAATAATGGGAAAAGCCCGGATATGGAAACGGATCATTCTGTGGATGCTGGCAGGTATTATTCTGGCAGCAGCAGCGGCTATTGCGGCAGATCGCTGGATTAGCTGGAAAACCGCGCCTTATATCTATGAAAATATCAATGACCTGCCGCCGAGTGAAGTCGGTATGGTACTCGGTACCGCTAAGTACTATAAAAACGGGACAATTAACCAATATTACCGGTATCGTATCCAGGGTGCCGTGAATGCATATAACAGCGGCAAGGTGAAGTATCTGCTGCTGAGCGGCGATAATGCCCAGCACAGTTACAATGAGCCGAGCACGATGCGCAAGGATCTGGTGAATGCCGGGATCCCGGCCAGTAAAATTGTGCTCGATTTTGCCGGATTCCGCACGCTGGATTCTGTGGTACGGACACGAAAAGTCTTTGATACCAATGGCTTTACGATTATCACCCAGCGCTTCCATTGTGAACGGGCGCTGTATATCGCGATGGAAAAAGGTATTGAGGCGCGCTGTTACGCGGTTTCCTCCCCGAAGAATATGTTTACTGTCCGTGCGCGGGAAGTGGTTGCCCGGCTGGGCGCACTGGCTGATTTATATATTCTCAACCGCGAGCCGCGTTTCCTCGGCCCGCAGGAATCGATTCCGGCACCACAAACGTTACCGGAGAATGTACCGTCATATCCGGCAGTGACACCGGAAGAGCTGAATGTGCTTTATCCGGAGCCACCTGCGGCACCGGAAAAACCGGCGGATAACACACAACCGGCACCCGCCGCGCAATAATCCGGTTTCAGCGGGCTGCCAGCTTATTGGCTGCCTGCCGCCATAACCACTCCACCGGCCCCTGAGAAAAATAACGCAGCCACAGGGTTGAGAACAGGATGTTGATCAGCCACATCAGCGGCACAAATGCCAGCAGCGTCAGGCGATCAAACTGACAGAAATAACCTAGGTACTCAAACAGTATCACCCCGCACACCGATTGCAGCAGATAACTGCTCAGTGCGGTACGCCCGACCCGCTGTAAACAGGCGGCAACCGGTTTCAGCTGTGGCTGCAAACCATAAAACAAAGCAATAAGCCCGGTAGTCTGTACCGGCTGCAAAATATCCGCCAGCGGATAACCAACAGTGCCCATCCAGAAGACACTCCAGTCGTTCAGGTATTCCAGCCACATCACAACCGCCTGCAGCAGCAGTGACGGGATCAGCAGCCACGCTGCCAGCCGCCGGTAATGAGACAGCGGATATGCCCCTTTCAGCCAGCCGTTTTTCATCAGTGTTGCGCCCAGCAGCATCATTGCCAGTAACTGCCAGCCATACTGAACCACCATCATCATCAGCATACCGCTGATGGTACTGATTCTGTCCAGCATGCCGGCAATACCACCGGTGTCGGCGATCAGTACTTCATAATCCAGCATTTCCTGCGACGGCTGCCAGTACAACAGTTTCAGCTCACCACCTTCCGATAACAGGAAAAACAGTAAAAACAATCCGGTCAGGATCAGCACCGGCACCAGCTTCAGCCACCAGCGGGAGGAAACATTATGGATGATCCGGCAGGCGGCAACGCCGGTCAGGCTGTACATCAGCAGGATATCCCCGTCCCAGAGCAGAGCGGTATGCAGCAGCCCGATCACTCCAAGCACCAGTAACCGCGCCATATTCCAGGGCTGGCTGTAACGGCTGAGCATCATCAGAGTGGCACCGAACAGCAGTGCAAACATGCCGAGGAATTTCCCCTGCACCAGCACACTTAATACTGCCCAGGTGGCGATATCTGTTGCGGACGCCGCCGGGGTGTACAGCGGGTTCAGATAGGCCGCAGACGGCAGCGCGAATCCGCCGATGTTCAGAATAAAAATACCGAGGATGGCCAGCCCCCGCACCATATCGAGGACATCAATACGGGCAGAGGCAGATGTGACTGAAGTATTCATCCGTTAAATATGACGGGCCGCGCGCAGGAATTCCTGGCGGGTATTCTGGCTGGATTTAAATAACCCGCCCAGTGAGGTGGTGGTGGTGGTACTGGTTGCGTCACGGATGCCGCGCGCTTTGACACAATAATGCACCGCGTCAATGGATACCGCCACATTAGTGGTGCCGAGCAGCGTTTGCAGTGCCAGCAGAATTTGCTGTGTCAGACGTTCCTGAACCTGCGGGCGCTGGGCAAAGAACTGCACAATGCGGTTAATTTTCGATAACCCGATAACGGTGTCTTTCGGGATATAAGCAACGGTGGCTTTACCGTCGATAGTGACAAAGTGGTGTTCACAGGTGCTGGTCAGCGTGATATCACGGACCGTCACCATTTCATCCACTTTCATTTTATTTTCAATCAGGGTGATTTTCGGGAAATTGTGATAATCCAGTCCTGAAAAAATTTCATCCACATACATCTTCGCGATACGTTTCGGGGTATCTGCCAGACTGTCGTCGCTCAGGTCGAGATTGAGCAGCTTCATAATTTCTGTCATATGCGCTTCAATCTGAACCTTGCGGGTTTCCGGCGGCAGTGTCTGCTCCCGCAATGGTGTCTCCAGCCCGCGTGCGATGAGCGCGGCGTGGACAAGTTCTGCTTCCCGGCTTAATGATGACATACCTTCTCCGACTATTTTTCAGGTGACTCCCGGTGCTGTGTTGCACCCGTCGGCCGGTCAATACCCGCCGCCCTGCTATTTTAGAGCAATACACCGTTTTGTTAATCCATTTTGTGGTTTTGGTGATGAAAAGTTTGCACCGGAAATCCCTGTTAATAATGCGGATATCAGCCGGAATGACGCTGACGGAAACATTTGCCGGAAAAATGCCGGATAACGGATGTGTTATATAACATCATAACGAAGACGGGAAATATCCTTATGATCAGCAAAAACAATTTCTTCATTGTTCCGGCTGATATTTGAGATCATTACAGCACTGATATCAAATGCAATACCGGCGAACATCATTCCGGCAGAGATAAACCCTGCACCTGAAACGAACAATAATTGTTCCTGATTTAATTCTTTCATAATTAACCTCTCAATTATTCAAATATAAAATACAGTATCTTTTTTGTCAGAACATAAGACCCCACATAAATAACAGGGGTGAGAAAGACATCGGTCATCACATTGTCCGGTCTGACAATGCGCAGTGAGGAGTGCGTTACTGTCAGAGATGTCAGTATCATGCTGATACTCATGGACCACAATCGTATATCTTTCAGATCATTGATTACCTTCTGAAGAAAATTGTTCTTTCTCATCGGGAATAACTGCCCTGTTATATTTCAGAATAATGACTTTATGCCCTGAAAATTAAATAAAGCATAAACAGGCTAAGTTATAAAACCGTTTTTTTAATTATCCGTTTTTTATTTTTAATG
>NZ_WSPG01000069.1:0-1463 GCF_022819185.1 Morganella sp. HSTU-ASny43 | reverse complement strand
TAACCTGCAGCAATCCCCCGCGTTTGCTGCCGATCACAACAGGCACAATCCGGATAACATCATCCGTCACCGGAAAACTGAAGTCGTCCACCCCGATATTCTTTTCCCCGCGAAATACCGCATACGTTAAGCCGCGGGATTTACTGGTATTCAGGAACTGTTCAAAGCCCGGAATAGTGCAGCACAATGCACGGACAGCTTCTGACGTGGTGCAAACAAGCCGCTGGTGCGTTTTGCCGAACGTTTTGCCCAGCACGCCGCCCAGCTCTATTTTTGCCATTATTTCCTGTGTCATAATTCCTCACTACAAATACTATTTAATATTAACAGGCTCCCGGCAGCATACTTGCCGGGGAACAACAGAGGACCTCAAATGATCAGGTTAAATATAACAGTCTTTATTGTGCTGCTACTGAGTGCCACTGCCGGAATGAGTCACCCCGGCATGAATAAAGAAAATAATAACCATAGATTGCGGCACACTGTTGATATCCGCTTCGGAGAAAAGTATTCCGGAAACAACATCACGGAATATATTAATCAGGTAAAATCTGCCATTAAAAAAAATTTTAATATTAATGATAAATGGCAGGGAAAACGCTGCACGATTGCCATCAGCTTTACACGAATGAATGCAACCGTGATTGAAAATGGAGACACTGAATTATGTAATGCAGGCTTATCTGCTGTTGAGCAGGCATTTTTCCCAAAACCTTCCGGAGACATAAGAAAAGATAACTCATTAAAAAAAGATATAATGATACATTTCACCCCATAAAAAATTCACAATATCTCAGGACCATTACAGTGCGGTCGCGCCAGTAACCGCCATACGGCACCCGCTGGCTCAGATGTCCGTACAAATGATGAAGCAGCATATTATCATCCAGCAGAATGCCGGCATGATTGGCGACCGGTGCCTGTATCTGCATCACGATGACATCACCGGGCTGCGGATCATCGACCTGAATAAACCCCGCTTCCCGCCAGTTATCGGCGTACCGGTTCTCACCCTGCTCCCACCAGGGATAATCCACCCGGTAATCCGGCAGTTCAATACCGTGTTCCTGCCGGAACCAGCTCATCACCAGCCCCCAGCAGTCCGTAAACCCGAGCACAAAAGGCCGACCAAGTAATGGCAGCTCGCCGCGCGGCTGAACAGTCCGCAGATCCCCCTCCGGCCAGCTGACGATATACCACGGTATGCCGAGAGCATCACAGTGTGCTTTATCAAGTTCTGACGGCTGGGTGGTAGCATCCGGGTGACTGTGCACAATACCGGTCACCGTACCCCAATCCTCAGCAGCGGTGTAATCCTCCGGCGATAATACAAAATGCTCTTCCGGCGTAGCCGCGATATTACGGCAGGGAAAGTATTTCACCACACGGGATTTTTGAGCTATTACTCCGCAGCACTCGCGGGGATATTCACGCTCTGCGTGTGCAAAAATAGCTGCCTGAAT
>NZ_WSPG01000068.1:0-1469 GCF_022819185.1 Morganella sp. HSTU-ASny43 | reverse complement strand
GTGTTAATCTATCTGATATAGAGAACATGAACACCTATTCATTTAACGAATATGAGAACCACTCCTCATTTAGAGATTTAGCATACTTACTGAGAACTTTATTCTCTATATTTTTATTGCCTGTGTCAGCTTTTATTTTTATACTTTTATGTTTATTATTTAAATCTAAATTATCTGGTTCTGATTTTAAATCTTTAGCCTTAGCAATGGGTGATATACTATTTGTAGCTATAATTAAAAAACTAATATCTCGAAACAAAAACAATATAAGAATATATTTTTCAGCAGCCATTATTCCAGATGCAGCTATATTCATATCAACTGGTGATATAATAGAAGTATCTCATGGTGTAATCCATCCACAACATCCGACATATTATTTTTTGGAAAAAAGAACAATGCCGATAGTTGTCGGAACACAGCAACAAAAACAACAAGTAATAAATAACGGAGTTAGTGAAAATATTATTATACTAAGTGACCTATTTTTTAGATCATATTTTCATTTTAATCCTGATGCCCCCAAAGTTTTTATCGGCCAATTTGGCTTTAGCTTCGAAGAGACTGCATCAGAATTTTTAGATGAAAATACTGACATCTTGATAAGATTTCATCCGCGTTGCTCTGATGATTTTCGTTGTAAATATGCCAATAGAGAGTATAAAGGAAATTTAGCATCATATTTATATTCTATATCCAGTTCTATGCTACTCGATGCTCAACTTGCAGGTATACCATATAGCTTTGTTTATTCTAAAAATAAATCTTTTGAGAATGAATTCTTATTTTCAAGGAATGGTTTATTGTGACCCTCTATAAAACCAATCTTATTATAACGTTTAATATAGCTCTTGTTTTCTTATTTAAATCCATTGCTCCTGGATTATCTATTCTAGATATATTTAACGATGCTCAAATATATTATTTCTTCCAAACAACAGCAATAATACAATTATATGTTTTTGTAATATCCCTTGGGCATACATCAGATAAAGAGTTTTCTTTTTTTAATGTTAGGCAAATTATTCATTTAATTGTTAGAAGTATTTTTCTATCTCTGATATTGATTTTTTTTGATATAGCTAATATTTCAGAAATGATATTTCCATTCCTTTTCGCTTTAATGATTGTATTTAGCTCTATTATTGACTTTAGAATGAAATTCTATAGCCTATTTATCTCTAGACTTTATTTTGTATTTTTTGTCTTGTTATTATCTTTTATTTTATCTCTATTAACATTAAGCACTATTTATTCACGTGTTTTTATACAAGTAGTTCCATTTTTTTTATTTTCTTTATTTCTTTTCCTCTTAAATTTAAAAAATAAAAATATCTGGCTTGACCATAATAATAACAAGAGCTCTATTAATTTTAATTTATTATTCTATGCATTCCTGACATCCATTTATGTATTCATTGATAGACGTTACGTGGCTGATTATGGAGACTCATACAATAGATATATTT
>NZ_WSPG01000067.1:0-1490 GCF_022819185.1 Morganella sp. HSTU-ASny43 | reverse complement strand
GCCTCATCCGCTTTACCGTCAAATGCCGGACGGATAAACGGTTGTGGTGCCATTTTGGATGTGCCGTTTTCCAGAAAGCGCCAGTAAAACGCATTACGCGGATCGTCCGTTTTCAGTGTGTTATCACTGTTGGTTCCGGCGGCGTTGGTTCCCCGGATGTACACCCCCGAGACAACCTCACCTTTATAACGGCTCCGCTGACCGCCGGTAACGATATTACGCACTAACCTACCGGTTCTGCGGGGTGCACTCTGCCGGACCTCATCCCGCAGCATATCTGCTGCGGCTTTCGCAGCCTCCCGCAGTACACGGGTATTTTCAGCCCGGCTGAGTAACTCCAAATCACGGGACAACTCAGCAAAACCGGATAAATCCAGCCCCATATCAGCCATCGTTCACCCCCTGTTTACACAGCAGTTCCAGCCGGGTAAATTTCACATCCGGGATCACAGCCTGAATATCGTAGATCTGCCCACGATATATCATCCGGCATGCGGGATGAATATCCGGCCGGTACCGCATCCACACACGAACAGTGATTTCTGACATTTCCGCTCCGGCGGTCAGCAGTTCCCGGCCGCTGACAGGTTTGACTTCCGCATTCACAGGCGGACCAATATCAAACCATAGCTTTTCTCTCTGGCCAGACGGGAGTATTGTGATTTCAGCCCTCTGAAAGGTGACAATATGCCTCAGACGACCAGCCTGCATAATTTTATCCTTACGGCCTGCGCCGGTAATCTCTTAAATGCCGGTACAGAGAATCAGGTAATGACTGACCTTCCCGGTTTTCATACCAAAACCCGACCATCTGTCTTAACCTGAGTTCTATATCTGTACTTAAAAATAGAGCACCCGGATCGTCTTTATCCGTTTTTTCCTCATAAAGTCTGCGATTAGTGACCCTTTCAACTTCGGAAACAGCGGCGCTTAAAAATTGCTGCAAAAGATCATTATCATGATCACCATCGATATAGCATTGCCTTTTCAGCTCTTCGATTGTCGGTAATGGCATGAAACCCCCAATAAAAAAGGCCGCTGAGCGACCTTGGGTTTATTTATTGCTTATTGTGCTATCTCAATTAATTTAACGGGTTTTTCACCTGCCTCATGACACCAGTTGTTATATTCACTGACAGCACGCATCAGCTCACCATCCGCAAGCCCAACTTTATCAACCAGGCTGGTTAGATTTTCAGCATCAAAAACAACAATTTCAGGCGGAACATGGTTGGCGTTGCCTTTCTGATGAAGAGAATAAACAGCCGCCCGTAGATCGCCTACCGCGCGGGCTCTTTCAATATGCATCGCTTTGATTTTTTCAAGCAAAACCTTACAGCGACCAATTGCTTCATAGTTTTTTTCTGTCATTGGTACCTCCGTTCAGAACGGTGATTTCATCTGTATAAAAAGGCGGCATCTCTGCCGCCGTAATTAATCAGCCTCCTGCACCTGCAGCTTTCAGTAATTTCACAGCATTACTGTCCACC
>NZ_WSPG01000066.1:0-1553 GCF_022819185.1 Morganella sp. HSTU-ASny43 | reverse complement strand
CCGGGGGAAATCACGATCTCCGGTAACTGGTCACCGGATGAAGGTCAGGAAGTTCTGCGTACTGCCTATGACAAAGACACTATTCATGCGTTCAAAGTGGAGTTTCCGTCAGGTAATGGTTATGCCTTCCTGGCGGAAGTCCGTCAGAACAGCTGGAGTGCGGCAACCAGCGGGCTGGTCACCGCGTCTTTCACGCTGCGTATGAAAGGTAAGCCTGTTCCGCTGAAAAACGGGGCGGTAACTGAGCCGGGAAAGAGGGAATAAGCAGTGGCGAATCCGAAACTGTCATTAAAAGAACTGGCACTCAGTTCAAAAAACGCCTTCCGCTCAAAGATGGTGAAGGTACATGAATGGAACGGAGTCACCGTTATTCTTCGGGAACCGTCTTCGGCAGCCTGGCTCAGATGGCGTGAGCTGATGAATACCGGCGCAGACGGTGATGAAAAATTGTCAGAGGCAGAACAGGCGCAGCGCAATCTGCGGGCTGATGTGGTGATGTTTTCTGATGTGCTGCTGGATGAAGATAAAGAGCGGGTGTTCAGTGATGACGACACTGAAGAAGTGATGGCTGTTTACGGGCCGGTTCATGCCCGTCTGCTGAAACAGGCACTTGATCTGATGACCACGCCGGATGAAGCGGAAAAAAAGTAGCGCAGCCCGGGATGTTTTTTCTGATGACACTTGCGCTCCGGATGGGGCGCACAGTGGATGAACTGACCAGAACGATGAGCGCCGGTGAGCTGACCATGTGGATGGCTTTTGACCGCCTCAGTCCGATCGGGGACATCCGCAGTGACATACAGACGGCCCATATTGTCTCATCGCTGTACGGCGCACAGGGCGGCAAACTCAGCCTGAATGATGCGATGCTGCAATGGGGAAAAACGGGTAACGGTGAGGCAGATGACGGGCTGGAGGGTTTTCTGAAATCGGTATCTGAAACCTGATTGTACTGACATAGCAGAGGACGTAATGGCAAAGCTTCGTGAGCTTATTATTAAAATATCGGCAAATTCCTCCTCGTTTCAGGCTGAAATAGCGCGCGCCTCACGGACGGGGGAGAATTATTACCGGACGCTGGAGCAGGGCGGGCGCAAAGCAGCATCGGCATCACGCGAAACGAAACGGGCAATCAGTGAACTGAATAATGAGCTTTCATCAATAAAATCCACGGTAACCGGTGTCATGGGAGCCATGGCCGGTGCTTTTGCCACGCAGCAGCTTATCAGTTATGCCGATACCTGGAGTCAGTTAAGCGGCCGTCTGAAACTGGCCTCTGTGTCTGCGGAGGATTTCAGCCGTGCTCAGCAGGAACTGATGTCACTGAGCCAGCGTACCGGCACGTCACTGGCGGCAAATACCAACCTGTATGCCCGTATTGCACAGTCGATGCGTGATGCGGGTTATGCCTCGGGGGATGTGGCAAAAGTCACTGAAACCATCGCAACCTCACTGAAGCTGTCCGGTGCAAGCACCGAAGAAGCCAGCTCTGTTATTACTCAACTCAGTCAGGCACTGGCTTCCGGTGTTCTGCGCGGTGAAGAATTTAACGC
>NZ_WSPG01000065.1:0-1604 GCF_022819185.1 Morganella sp. HSTU-ASny43 | reverse complement strand
GGTTTATAAAATATGAGGAATAGCAATATTAATATAAAACTACGAGAACCAGTCATGTATACATGAGCTAAACACATTAACTTTAGAATGATAATAAAGTATTTATTTTTTACAGTGCTTGTTGTCTCAAATATTATGATAAGGAGTATACACAGCGTTATGATAAAATCAGAAAAAACTATTCTCTGAAAAGTAAGGCCATATGTTCTATTTGTATTATTTAAAAATAAAGTAGTTCCGGTGTATAATTGTATTATGTCCGAAATTACATAGGCAAATACAACTAAAGCTATTAAATTAGTATCTTTTACTGATATACGTATTCTGCATTGTGCTATCATGTATAATGATAACGCAAGGAATGAATATCGTATAATCCATATTAATCTATAATTACTAAATAAAACATGATAAACCAAAAGCGCAATAATAGAAGCCAGAGTAAATGTACCAATAATGGATTTTATATCAAATTGGTTAGGAGTAAATATAGGGATTATAAATCGCATTGCAACTATGGAAATTAATATTGCATTGTATTCGCTAAATGGAAGGAAGCCACCTAAAGATAGCAATAATAACCATGGTTTATAATTTAAACTCTTTGAATTTATGTATATGGTCATTTAATACTTTTCTCAATTTAAAAACCTGAATAAAACTAATTGGGTAAGTATATAGTACTCTTTTTAAGACAAAAGGCTGACGCATTATTCTGCATAACCATCTTGGTAGCCTTGAGTATTGCTCTCCATATATATCACCAAAAAGACCAACTTGTGTAATAAAACCACCACAAGTAAAGAAATCAACATTAGGGTGTTCTTTGGACAAATATAATAAATCAGTTTCTTGTTGTGGTGTTCCTCTGCCAATAATGACAGCGCTATAATTATATTTATTGATTAACTCGCTGATATCATTAAGTCTAAGAGTAAACCCATCAGTGCATGTCACATTTTTAGAGAGATTTTTATCGCTTAGGTAAGATATAAAATTATCAGTATGTTGTTTCTCCCCCCCCCAAAACAATACCTTTCCTTCGAAGGAGTAATATTTTATTGTTTTTTCAGCGATACTGCTCCAATCAAAACTATATCTTTTTATATTAGTGCCAAATAGCCAATTTATTTGTTTAACTAGCATGGCTCCATCAATATATATATTGTCAACATTATCTAAAACTAAATTAAGATTTTTTGATTTATATAGTGAATATAATGAAAAATGATTTATGAAAATATTACAAGCCATTTAATCTACTCGATAAGAAGAGTTTACCATTATGTTCAAGCTCAAGTTGTCTTTCTTTATGAAGACAAGGGTTGTTTAAGAAATTTTCTATATCAAAAGCATCACTTTTATTTAAAGTATTTCTAATATTAAATTTATCAATACCTCTGAAGATGGCGGCAGTGATCTTATTGGGATATTTATTTAAAAATGATAAGTTTAATTCATGATTATATGGCCATATTACTGTATCATTGAACAATAAATTAGATCCCAGCCCCCTGCTATCTTCAACTAAAAGTTTAGATGGAAGATTATTTTGTAAAAAATAATAATGAGAATGTAATCTAAAACCAATATGACACTTGTAG
>NZ_WSPG01000064.1:0-2067 GCF_022819185.1 Morganella sp. HSTU-ASny43 | reverse complement strand
GATAAAAACCCAAAGTGAACGGCACATCAATAATAATTATAAAAAACAACAGCAAAATAATAAATAACATTATCGCAATAGTTTTTTTAGCCACACCCCGCCTCCCTTATTAATTAATAATAACACTTAACCACCAAAAAACATGAATTTAAAATGCTATTTACAGCGTTACCTTCATTGCCACATAATACGTCTCAAAAAATATCACTCTCTCCAAGGAAAAAAACCTACATTGGGCAATCAAAGTAAATACTTAATACATGTTAACTTTATATCTATTTTGTTTTGGCCTCTTTCATATCTTGACATTTGTTGTTGAGACACTCCAATACTAGCTAACTGAGAAGTAGCAAGATTATTATTTTTTCTTAACTCCCTGAGCTTATCAGCTATATATCTATTATATTCACCACTTAAAAATTAATGCCACCCTCAAATAATAAAAAATAATAACATTAGCGTACTAATGAATGTACTATTAACATCATTCATTTTATATGATGTCACCACCAAACTCCAAAACGCCATTTAAAATACTCACCTGAAAATTAGTTTGTTTTAGTCTAGTGGTTGCAATAAAATATCCACTTACATTACTCAGCCGTTTTTATTTAAAAAGAAGAGCATTAATTGGTAATAAAAATAACAATCAATATTATGCATTATATTGACATCAACTCGATTATAGCACTCATTAAAACACAATGACTTTATAGTAAAAAAACCAATAATTTCAGTTGCAAACATAATTTAAATATTATTATCTACTCTCAACCCTCTTTTTTGGAAAACTGCTTTTTATTTATATCTTTATCTCTCTTGGTATCCACTATGCATCGATAAATATACTTTACACAAGGAACTTCCATCCTTCATGCGTTAAAAAACCCCATATGAAACATAAAAAATACAAATAAACATTATGAACGTCATATCTATATATAAAAACAAAACTAGTGCACAAACATAACTTGAATTAAAAACCCGCATTTGGCATTAAGGATAACGGTACGACAAGCCATTAAACAACTCATGTTTTTCTCTTGCATCTCATTTCTTTCAAAATCATAATACCCCCCAAAAAAAGAAAAGCAAAAGAAAGAAAAAACATCCTTTACATGTGTTTAATTTAAAAAATGCATTTACTGGCCTTATATCCTTGATGGGAAAAACATTTCCGTAACATTCCTTCCCACCAAGGAACTATTTATGGTAGCAAAAAACATAATTAATGATAAACTAACCATAAAAACAAAACCAATTAGTGATTTGATAACACCTCACTATTTTATGAATTGCTCTTAAGCTATCACATAATAAAAAGTGTTACAATCTGTAAAAAATCACCAGCACTTAAAAACCTTAGGAAGGTAGAGTTAAAACCACCTGTTAACTAAAAACCCCAAATACCTACCCTGCCATTATCATAAAACGACATAAAATAAGAAGGTAACCCCCCCCCATTTTTAACGGAGGTAATAAGTAGAATCAGGCCATACGCTGAATATGCTGCATCGGTGTGTAGCCATTCAACGCCATATTGGGTCGTTCGTGATTATAAAACCATTGATCCTACCCGCGAATAGTGGACACGCGACTAAGTGAGTAAACTCTCAACCAGAGGTGAGCCACATGACAAAAACAGCATCAACCAGCAAAACGGCCCGTAAACAGTACACACCCGAATTCCGCGATGAAGCCCTGAAACTCTCTGAACGCACCGGTGTCGCTGCCGCTGCCCGTGAACTCAGCCTGCATGAATCCCAGCTCTACAACTGGCGCAGTAAACAACAGCAACGAATGAATTCCTCAGCGCGCGAGAATGAACTGGCAGCCGAAAATGCGCGCCTCAAGCGACAACTGGCTGAACGGGATGAAGAGCTGGCCATTCTCCAAAAGGCCGCGACATACTTCGCGAAGCGCCTGAAATTGATCTCTTCCCTTTCTTCAGTACCGGTATAAAGTAGAGTTTCCGGCCTTTCTTCTCCTGAAAAAAGAGGTCATCTGACATGAAAAAGACACGTTATACCGAAGAACAGATCGCATTTGCCCTGAAACAGGCTGAAA
>NZ_WSPG01000063.1:0-3308 GCF_022819185.1 Morganella sp. HSTU-ASny43 | reverse complement strand
TATAAATCTAAGTTTATACTGAAAATACAAACGAGAAAGAACATTCAAATTAACACGTTCTTCTAGTATTAAACTAAACCATTTTTTTTCAACAAAACATCAACGACAAGTATTTTATAAAAGTGAATTTTGAAAATTGTAGGTCATATACTAAATCCGGTGGTAATCCAAACCTCCACAACCCCATGTTTTCACATAACTGTTGCGTTGACCAATTGAATCTACAACCGCGCTCTTGATGTCAGACTCCCTGAACAGGTCTCGGTGATCGGGAAACTCAGAGCGCATTATCCTGTGGCCACTTGTCAACAACGGTTAAAAAGTGATCCACTTACCATCACCATCACCATCAACGGTCTAATATTGATCCACCTTGTTTACTCAGGATTCACTTCAGCGATAATCCCAGCTTTACGTTTTTGCTTCAGTCGGTAGCTTTCTTCTTTTATCTGAACGACGTGGGAGTGATGTAATATTCTGTCCAGCATTGCTGAGGTTAGTGCTGCGTCTCCGGCGAAGGTTTGATCCCATTACCCGAACGGCAGATTTGACGTCAGGATCATTGCATTTTTTTCATAACGTTTCGCTACAACCTGGAAGAACAGTTTTGCTTCTTCCTGACTGAACAGAAGATAACCTATCTCATCTATAATCAGTAGCTTAGGTGTCATTACCCCTCGATGAAGCGTTGTCTTATAGCGCCCCTGACGCTGAGCCGTTGACAACTGAAGCAGGAGATCTGCTGCCGTTGTAAAGCGGACTTTAATGCCGGATCTGACTGCCTCATACCCCATCGCGATGGCAAGATGCGTTTTTCCGACACCGGAGGGTCCCAGTAATACTATATTCTCATTACGTTCAATGAAGCTCAGTGACCGTAATGACTGCAACTGTTTTTGCGGTGCGCCGGTTGCGAAGGTAAAGTCATATTCTTCGAACGTTTTGACTGCCGGGAAGGCAGCCATACGGGTATACATAGCCTGTTTACGCTGATGACGTGCCAGTTTCTCCTCGTGTAACAGATGTTCCAGGAAGTCCATATAACTCCATTCCTGTTCCGCCACCTGCTGAGACGGTACCGGGGCTGCACTGATCAGGCTGTCGAGCTGTAACTGTTCTGCCATCGCCATCAGCCGCTGATGTTGTAATTCAATCATTATGCCGCTCCTCTGCAGAACAGATCATAGACGGATAACGGATGATGGAGCGGATGACAGTCGAAGGTATCCAGACTTGCATCTGTCTGTACCTCACACTGTTTTTTCTCCGGCGGGAGAGCCAGCATAGACTGCTGCTCTTCAAGCCAGCGATCACAGGGACGGCAGCGGATGGTTTCATGTCTGCGCTGATTGGCAACCTCATGCAGCCATCGCAGCCCATACCGGTTTGCTGTTTCGGTATCGACCGTAATACCCATCGGGCGCAACCGGGTCATCAGCGGGATATAGAAGCTGTTGCGCGTGTATTGCACCATCCTCTCTACTTTCCCTTTGGTCTGAGCGCGGAAGGGACGACACAGGCGGGGAGAGAAGCCCATCTCTTTACCTAACTGCCACAATGAAGGATGAAACCTGTGCTGTCCGGGCTGATAGGCATCCCGCTGAAGTACCACAGTTTTCATGTTGTCATACAGCACTTCCTGCACAACGCCGCCAAAGAAGCTGAAAGCATTACGGTGGCATGATTCCAGTGTGTCGTAACGCATATTGTCAGTGAATTCGATATACAGCATTCTGCTGTAACCCAGTACAGCAATGAACACATGAAGCAGTGATTTACCGTGGCGCATGGTTCCCCAGTCTACCTGCATCAGTCTTCCCGGCTCTGTTTCAAAACGGACAACCTGTTTGGCTCTGCCGTTGTGCTGTTCAGCGAACGGATAAACTCTCTGAGAATGGAGAGTCCTCCGTGATAGCCACGTTCTGTTATTTCCCTGGCAATAACAGTCGCCGGGATTTTATAAGGATGTGCGTCCGCAATACGCTGACGTATGTAGTCCCGGTACTCGTCCAGAAGTGAGACCGCTGCCGGACGTGGAGTATATTTCACAGGTTCACACTGAGCCCGCAGGTAACGTCTTACCGTATTGCGTGAAATCCCCAATTTCCTGGCAATAGCCCGGTTGCTCATTCCCTGCTTGTGCAGGATTTTAATTTCCATATGCATCTCAAACGTGATCATAAGCTCCCCTTAATTCAGAGGAGCAGATTAACCCCCGGATCAGTTTTCAACCGTTGAGAGGGATCAGTTTTACATCGTTGGTAACAGCCACTCTTTGCTGCGTGTTCGGGGTTCACCGCAGCAGCTATAAATACCGGAAAAACCGTCCTGACAAGCCGGATAGCAGGCGGGCCGTATTACGCAGTCAGGTTCAGGAACTGCACGGTCTCAGTCATGGCTACGCTGGTGCTGGTAAGTTGTCAGCAGCCTGTTCACCGATATAAACGTGGGGGACACGAGTATATTTCTATCCCGAATCACCTCGGGTGTCAGTTTGCAGTGACAGAGCCTGATCAGGTATGGTGCGGCGATGTGACGTATATCTGGACGGGTAAACGCTGGGCTTACCTTGCTGTGGTACTCGATCTGTTTGCGCGGAAACCCGTGGGGTGGGCAATGTCGTTCTCTCCGGACAGCAAACTGACCACCAAACGAATCAGAAAACCGATACCGGGAAAACTCTAAAACCGTGGCCAGTTTTAGTTGACCACTACAGTTGACCTTGCGATGAATAATGCCGGTATTCGTGACACTGCTCGGGCGTTACATATCAGTATCAATGCTGTTGTGCGCACTTTAAAAAACTCTCGCCGCGAAATGTGACAAGCCCGCCGCTGAATAACCTGCAGATTCAACTCATTTGTGAAGTGGACGAGATGTGGTCGTTTATCGGCAACAAAAAACGACAGCGTTGGTTGTGGTACGCATGGGAGCCCCAGTTAAAATGGATTATCGCCCATGTTTTCGGTTCCCGAAGCAAGAAAACACTGTGTAATTTGTTGAAACTACTCTCTGGATTCAATGTCGCTTTTTGGTGTACTGATAGTTACAGGGCTTACAATGACGCTTTTCCTGAGGCGCGGCATATCACTGGCAAGCTGTATACTCAGCGTATTGAGCGCGAAAACCTGACATTGCGTAACCGACTGAAGCGCCTCAATCGTAAGACACTGGGATATTCAAAATCCCCCGAAATGCACGACAGGATCATAGGCACATTCATTGAACGCGAGTATTACGCCTGATGCACAATCAACTTATCGAATACGCTACCCTATTATTTATACCCCGCTTCATTATTATCAATA
>NZ_WSPG01000062.1:0-4227 GCF_022819185.1 Morganella sp. HSTU-ASny43 | reverse complement strand
CGAACTCAGAAGTGAAACGCCGTAGCGCCGATGGTAGTGTGGGGTCTCCCCATGTGAGAGTAGGGAACCGCCAGGTTTTATATTTAAAGAAAGCCACTCATCTGAGTGGCTTTTTTGCATTTGTAGTCCGCCAAAATACAAATTCCCGCAGTGCTGGGATCCGCGTCTGCGGACTGATAAACTAGACAGCATATTTGTCAGATGAGTTTTTCATTATGTCCCTCAAACCTGCTGATTCACTCCGCCAGTTACATACATTTGGTATCGAAGCCGGTGCCCGGCATATTGATGTCGCAGAGACCATTTCTGATCTCTGCCGCTTATGGCTGGCTGCACAAACGGAAAAATCCCCCTTCCTGCTGTTAGGCGGCGGCAGTAATGTACTGTTTACTGAGGATTTCAATGGCACCGTTGTCATTAACCGGATCCCCGGCAAGACCGTCCGGGAAACACCGGATGCCTGGTTTATCGAAGTTGGTGCCGGCGAAAACTGGCATGAATTAATCCGCTGGATGCTGGCGAACAGTATTTACGGCATGGAAAACCTGGCGCTGATCCCGGGCTGTGCCGGTACTGCACCGATTCAGAATATCGGGGCATACGGTACCGAATTTAAAGACGTATGTGACTATGTGGATGTCACCTCTCTGTCAGACGGGCAGACAACACGCCTGACTGCAGAGGAATGTCGCTTTGGCTACCGTGACAGTATTTTCAAACATGATTATCAGCAGGGATATGCTATCACAGCGGTGGGACTGAAACTGCCGAAAGTATGGAAACCGAATCTGAGCTACGGTGATTTGAAATCGCTGGATCCAGCGACTGTCACACCTCAGCAGGTATTTGATATGGTCTGTCAGATGCGGATGAGCAAACTGCCGGATCCGGCTGTAACCGGCAATGCAGGCAGCTTTTTTAAAAATCCGGTTGTGACTGCTGAGTGTGCGCAGAAAATCAAAGCACAGTATCCGGACTGCCCGCAGTATGTGGTGGCGGACGGAATCAAACTCGCTGCCGGCTGGCTTATCGACCAGTGTCAGCTGAAAGGCCATCAGGAAGGTGGTGCAGCGGTGCATATGAACCAGGCGCTGGTATTGATTAACCGTGATAATGCAACAGGTGATGATGTTATCCGTCTCGCCCGTTATGTCCGTCAGCAGGTTGCTGCCCGTTTCGGGGTTCAGCTGGAGCCGGAAGTCCGTTTTATCGGCACGGACGGTGAAATCAGTGCCACAGAGGCTATTGCATGAAAGATTACAGTGTACCGCTGACGCTGATTGGCATTTTATCCGACGGTGAGTTCCATTCCGGTGAACAACTCGGCGATAAGCTGGGGATGACCCGGGCTGCAGTTAATAAGCACATCCGCACCTTACGTGAGATGGGTATAGAGATGGAAACGGTCACCGGTAAGGGTTACCGCCTCTTTGCACCGATGAATCTGTTACAGCCCGATGTTATCCGCACGCTGCTGCCCGGGCGAAATGTCGAAGTGCTGCCGGTCATAGGTTCCACCAATCAGCATATGATGGATAAAGTCGGGGAACTGACATCCGGTGATGCCTGTGTGGCGGAATACCAGTATGCCGGACGCGGTCGCCGCGGGCGGCAGTGGATCTCTCCGTTTGGCCGCAATCTGTATCTTTCTCTGTACTGGCGTCTTGAGCAGGGACCCGCAGCGGCTATCGGGCTGAGTCTGGTAGTCGGTATTGTGCTTGCTGAGACACTGCATGAGCTGGGTGCGACCGGTGTAAAAGTCAAATGGCCGAATGACTTATATCTGGATGACAAAAAACTGGCCGGTATTCTGGTCGAACTTCAGGGAAAAACCGGGGATGCCGCGCATGTGGTTATCGGGATCGGGATTAACCTGACCATGGAAAGTAGTGGTACAGATCAGATTGGCCAGCAGTGGATCAATCTGCAGCAATCCGGTATTCAGATCGACCGTAATATATTATCTGCAGAGTTTATTAAACATCTGACAGATGCGTTGCACTTGTTCGAAAAAAGCGGACTGACCCCGTTTATTGAACGCTGGTATGCTTTTGATAATTACCTTAATCGTGAAGTAAAACTGATTATTGGTGAGCGTGAGGTCTTTGGCGTTTCCAGAGGGATAAACGGGCAGGGTGCTTTGTTATTAGATCAGTTTGGTGAAATTACCCCCTATATCGGCGGAGAAATATCACTTCGCGGTGTGAATTCAAAAAATAAACCGGCCTGAGCCGGTTTATTTTTAACAGAAAAACTGATTATTTCCGCAGTTTCACATTGGTCACCATATGATTGGTGCCTTTGGTCATCACCAGGCTGGCCCGCTCTCTGGTCGGCAGAATATTTTCATGCAGATTCAGGCCGTTAATCTCATCCCAGATTGTTGAGGCAATGCTGACGGCCTCACTTTCCTCAAGTTGCGCATAGTGATGGAAATAGGAATTAGGATCACTGAATGCGCCCTGACGGAATTTCAGGAACCGCCCGATATACCAGCTCTTCAGTAATTCTTCCGGCGCATCCACATAAATAGAGAAATCCACAAAATCGGACACGAACACATGGTGCATGGCTTCCGGATAATCCATCCCGCTCTGCAGCACATTCAGGCCTTCCAGGATCACGATATCCGGCTGCTCAACCACTAACTGTTTATCCGGGATAATGTCATAGGTCAGATGTGAATAAACCGGCGCCAGAACCCGCGGGGTACCGGATTTCACTTCAGAAACGAAACGCACCAGATTATGCATGTCATAGGATTCAGGGAATCCTTTCTTCTTCATAATACCGCGTTCATTCAGCACAGAATTGGGATGAAGAAAACCATCAGTGGTAATCAAATCCACTTTGCGATGTTCCGGCCAGCGGCTCAGTAGCGCCTGCAATAACCGGGCGGTGGTACTTTTTCCGACTGACACACTGCCGGCAATACCAATCACATAAGGGACTTTCGCTTCATTTCTGCCGAGGAACTGCTCCAGTACGGCCTGACGGCGCAGGTTTGAGCTGATATAGAAGTTCAGCAGACGGGACAGTGGCAGATAAATCGCGATAACTTCATCAATCGAGATTTCATCGTGGATACCGCGCAGATCGTCAATTTCCTGCTCAGACAACGTCATCGGAACGGAGTTACGCAGGGTCGCCCACTGACTGCGGCTGAAATGGAGATAAGGAGAGAGCGATTTTTCTTTATACATAAACCAACAGCTGCCTTTATTACGCAGGTTGGACAGGTCATTAATACCCGTACCGGCTGAAAATAAATCGCATCATAGCGAGAGATGAGAGTCAGGCGTAGCAATTTTTTTGAAAAAATGCATTTTTTTTGATGTCGCGGACATAAATTACATTGCGCATGACATAAACAAGGAGTCAAAAATAAGCGGATTATTGGTTTTTACGGTAGTCCATCTGTGTGATTACTGAGAGTTTAAGTGATAAGTATCGCTGCTAATTTGTACATTACCTATTGAAAAAAACAGCAAAATACGGAAGAATGTCCACTTTGTGAGCAAAAGAACAATTTCAGCGATTTTTTTGTTGCATCCTGCGCAAAGTCTCCATAGAATGCGCAGCACTTGATGCCGGCATAGCTCAGTTGGTAGAGCAACTGACTTGTAATCAGTAGGTCCCGAGTTCGACTCTTGGTGCCGGCACCATTTAACAATTTGGAAAGGTGGGATACCCAAGCGGCCAAAGGGAGCAGACTGTAAATCTGCCGTCACAGACTTCGAAGGTTCGAATCCTTCTCCCACCACCATCTAATGTGAATTATTATCCTGAGTGTTTTACTCAAGACTCCTTCGATGTAAAATACTCCGGATTCAGTTACAGCAGATTAAAGTCAGGTAGCCGAGTTCACGCGGGCATCGTATAATGGCTATTACCTCAGCCTTCCAAGCTGATGATGCGGGTTCGATTCCCGCTGCCCGCTCCAAGATGTGCTGATATAGCTCAGTTGGTAGAGCGCACCCTTGGTAAGGGTGAGGTCGGCAGTTCGAATCTGCCTATCAGCACCACTTCCGTTGTTCTCCATTCCTTGATTTTTTTCCCTGTAAATATCCAGACAAGCAATACTGCTTGGTTGATGTGGTGAAACCACCGATTCCGTGTCTTAGAGGGACAACTAATGTCTAAAGAAAAGTTTGAACGTACGAAACCGCACGTTAACGTTGGTACTATCGGCCACGTTGACCACGGTAAAACTACCCTGACTGCTGC